>NZ_JBBNAH010000194.1:0-19963 GCF_037994325.1 Pseudomonas sp. | reverse complement strand
TCGCCGTCGCGGGAAACCCGGGTGTGTACCAGGTCAAAGGCCGCATCAATCTTCGCGGTCTTTTCGCTGTGTATGCCGCCGCCATCGTGAGCCAGGGCGGGCGCACTCAGCGCCGCCAACAGGGCCGAAGTCAGAAGCCTGTTCATGCTGCGTTCCTGACGTGCTGGCCGAGGTACTCGGCAGTGGAAATCACCGGTGCATAACCAAAACTCAAGGCGGCCATAAAGGCGGCGTGCACATGGGCGGCCGGTACTTTCACGCCGTCGAACTCCAGGTCGAGGGTGGCGCAGGCGTCGTGCAGCACGGTGGTGGCGTAGCCGAAGTCGACGGCGGCGCGGGTGATACCGTGCACGCACATATGGCTCATGTTGCCGACCACCACTACTTCGTCGATGCCGTGTTTTTCCAACACCGGCGTCAGCTCGGTTTCGCGGAAGGAATTGATGTAGTGCTTAAGCACCACCGGCTCGTCGGGCAGGTTGATAACGCTGGGGTGCAGGTGCGCACCTTCGCTGTTGGGGCGGAAAAACGGCGCGTCGGCGCTGGTGAATTCGTGGCGGATATGCACCACCAGCTCGCCGCTTTCGCGAAAGGCGGCAATCACCTGTGCGGCTTTGGCTGCAGCGGCTTCGACTTGGGTCAGTGGCCACAGGCCGCCGGGAAAGTAGTCGTTCTGAATGTCGACAACGATCAATGCTTTTTTACCACTCATGGTCATGGCTCCTTGCAAGGGCGCCCGCCGCAACGTCGGCCGGCGCGTGAGGGGGTTAGCTGCGCAGAAAGGCCAGCAGGTCGGCGTTGAGTTTTTCTTTGTGGGTGTCGGTGATGCCGTGGGGCGCGCCGGGGTAGATCACTAACCGGGCGTTGGGGACCAGTTCGGCCGAGGCGCGGGCGGCGGCGTCCACCGGTACGATCTGGTCGTCGTCGCCGTGCAGGATCAGCGTTGGCACGTCGAACTTTTTCAGGTCTTCGGTGAAGTCGGTTTCCGAGAACGCTTTGATGCAGTCGTACGCGTTCTTGTGCCCGGCCAGCATGCCCTGCATCCAGAAGGCGTCGATCACACCCTGGGACGGTTTGGCGCCGGGGCGGTTGTAGCCAAAGAATGGGCCGCTGGCGACATCGCGGTATAGCTGCGAACGGTCGGCCACGGATGCCGCGCGAATGCCGTCGAACACGGAAAGGGGCAGGCCGCCAGGGTTGTTGTCGGTCTTGACCATTAGCGGCGGTACTGCCGAAATCAACCCGGCCTTGGCCACGCGGGCCGTGCCGTGGCGGCCAATGTACCGCGCCACTTCACCGCCGCCGGTGGAGAAACCGAATAGCGCGGCGTCGCGCACATCGAGGTGGTCGAGCAGCTGCGCCAGGTCGTCGGCATAGGTGTTCATCTCGTTGCCGTCCCACGGCTGGCTAGAGCGGCCATGGCCACGGCGGTCGTGGGCAATCACCCGGTAACCGTTGCTGGCGAGGAAAAACATCTGCGCCTCCCAGCTATCCGCAGTGAGCGGCCAGCCGTGGCTGAGGACCACGACCGGGCCGCTGCCCCAGTCCTTGTAGTAGATCTGCGTGCCGTCTCGCGTGGTGATAGTGCCCATGTCTGTCTCGCTCCGTGTTCAGGGGGTAGCTGAAAACGGAGCCTAGCGAGGCGGGCAGGGCGATTCCTGTAGAAAACCTGAAGAATCCTGAATTCTTGGTCGTCTGCGACTTTAGTCGTAGTTGCCTACCCCGCCGAACAGGGCTTAACTTGGCGGGCTTTTCTACGTTGTACGCCTCACTGTGCGCGGGGATGCGCCATGAACACGACGTCTGCCGCGCCGATCCGGTTCGGCCATTGCGAAGTCATTCCAGGCAAGCGCCTGCTGCGGGTCGGCGGTGAGGCGGTGGCCGTGCACGGGCGGGCGTTCGATCTGCTGCTGGCTCTGCTTGAAGCCGACGGCCAGGTGCTAAGCAAAGACAAGCTGATGGCAGCGGTGTGGCCCGGTCGCATCGTGGAAGAAAACACCTTGGAAGCACAGGTGTCGCTGCTGCGCAAGGCTCTGGGCGCTGACCGCCACGCGATTCGCACGGTGTCCGGGCGCGGTTACCAGTTCGCCCTCCTGAGCGAGTTTGAGCGGCCCCACGGCCACCTGTTTATTGCCGCCAGCGTGTCACGGTTGATTGGCCGCGAGGCGGCGCTGGCCGATCTTGAAGACAGCATTGGCCAGCAACGCTTGGTCACTTTGATCGGCCCCGGGGGCATCGGTAAAACCCGGCTGGCGCTGGAGTGTGCGCGTCGGCTGACGGCGGTGTTTCCCGACCGTGTGTGTATTGCCGACCTGGCGCCACTGTCCACCGACGAATTCCTCGTACCCACTTTGGCCACCGCCCTGGGCCTGCCCCCGGCCAGCGGCAGCGCCAGCCTTGAACAGATTGCTGCGAGCCTGATCGGCAGCCGCATTCTGTTGCTGATGGACAACTGCGAGCACCTGATCGACGCGGCCGCTCGCGCTGCGCAAACCCTGCTGGCTTACAACCGTTCCTTGCATGTACTGGCCACCAGCCGCGAGGCGCTGCGCATTGATGGTGAATACCTGTATCGGGTGGCGGCGCTGGACGTGCCAGCGCTCGATGCGCCGCCCGAGGCCGTGCTCGCGGCCAGCGCGGTGCAACTGTTCGACGCTCGTCTGGAACATGGTCAGGAGCAACTGAGCCGAGGCGCCGCTACTGTGCTGAAAGCACGCATCTGTAGACGGCTGGACGGCATTCCGCTGGCCATCGAACTGGCCGCAGCGCGGGTTGCCAGTCTTGGGCTCGTGGGAGTGGCCGAGCGCCTGGAAAACCAGCTCGATCTGCTGGCAGGCGGCAACCGCACCGCGTTGCCACGGCAACAGACGCTACGCGCCACGCTGGACTGGAGCTTCAACCTGCTGCTCGACAACGACCGCGTGTTGCTGCGGCGCCTGGGCGTGTTTGTCGGGGCCTTCGGCCTGGATGCCGCGCTGGCGGTGGGCGTAAGCCAGGAGCTCAATGCCGAAGCGGTGGCCGAAAGCCTCGCAAGCCTGGTGAGCAAGTCACTGCTGACCTTGCACCACGACGACGCCAAGGCCCACTACCGGTTGCTGGAAGTCACCCGCCGTTACGCCAATGAAAAGCTGCGTGGGTGCGGCGAGCTGACCGCCTCGCGGCGCCTACACGCGCTGTACCTGCTGGAAATTTTCTCCAGCGCCGCGCCGCTCTGGGAGCTGGGCGGTTCTGCGCGCGGGTTGCTGTGCGCCGAGCTGCAGGAGGATTTGCGCGAAGCGTTGCGCTGGGCGCTGGACGAGCAGCAGGACACGGTGCTCGGCATCGACCTGAGCATCGCCGCGCTGGCGTTCTGGCTGCACCGTTCGCAGGTGAGCGAATGCCTCTTCAACGCCAGCCGCGCCCTTCACCACCTGGCCAGCCCCGGCCTGTTCGAGCGCAAAGTCATGAAATTGCAGGCCGCGCGCGGTAAAGCCTTGCTCTACGCCGGTGCCACGGACGCCACGCGTGAAGCCTTTTTGCATACGCTGCAGATTGCCGAGCGCCTCGACGACTACGACTATCAGACGCTGGCCATCTGGGGCCTGTGGGCCCACGGGTACCTCAATGGCCCGTACCGGCAGAACCTCGAGGTCGCCGAGGACATGCTGCAGCGCGCCAGCCAGCACGGCAATGTTGGCGACCAGTCGGTGGCCAGGCGCATGGTCGCGCTATCGCGCCTGTGCCTGGGTGATCTGGCCGGTGCCCGCAAGGGCCTGGAACAGCTGCTACAGCACTACCCTGAAGACCTGCGCCACCGCCACATCCTGCGTTATGCCTACGACCAAAAAGCCGTGGCCCTTTGCGCCCTGGCCTACACCTTGTGGTTACAAGGCTTCGCCAACCAGGCCCAGCGCGCTTTGCAGGAAGCGCAGCATCAGGCCGTCGCGAGTGGCCACTTGGCCAGCCGTTGGCATGTATTGACCATGAGCGCCTGTCCCATCGCCTTGCTCACGGGTGGCGTGCCGGCCCTGGCGCACCCCAGCCAGCAACTGCTCGAAGCGCGCAGCTGGCATCACCTTGGCGCCCACGCCATGGGCGCCGGGCAATTCTGGGGCGGCGAATTCTGGAGCGGGCTGTATCGCCTCTGGCAGGGCGAGCTGGCCGCCTACGACAGCGTCATAAGCCCGGCGCTGGCGCAACTCGGGCGCGTGCGCTTTGCCTCCTACCTGGCACCCTACACCTCGGCGCTGTGTACGCTGCTGGCGCAACGGGAACTGCCGGCAGAAGCCCTGCGCCTGATCGCTACCGCCATAGCCCATGCGCGCGGCGCCGACGATATGTCCGCGCTACCCGAACTGCTGCGCTGCCAGGGCGAACTGTTGCTCGACAGCGACGCTGAACGCGGCGAGGCGCTGCTGTATGAAGCCCGGGCGCTGGCTCGCCAGCACCAGATGAAAGCCTGGGAACTGCGTGCTACCTGTAGCCTGGCGCGGCTGTGGATAAACCAATGCCGGCACAGCCACGCCGCCCACGAGTTGACGGTGATGCTGGACGCCTTCAGCGAAGGCTTCGGCACCGCCGACTTCGAAGCCGCGCGGCAGCTGCTCAAACTCGCGGCCCCGCACGCGACGTCAGAGTCCTAAAAAGATCCACACTCGAAGTTGAAGGCGCTCCGCAATGGACCTCTGCTTGCTGTGGAAGACGCTTCAGCCTCGATGCTTTTAAAGACCACACACCTGTCCCGCCAGCTCCACCCGACCAAACAATGCGCGCTCGCTGAGCGGGGTGATGGCGAGCAAGTGGTCCAGGCGAATTTCCCATTCGCCCTCCAGGCCGCGCACGTGCAGGAACTCTTCTTTGCTCGGCGCGGTGCGGGTGGTCAGGGCCTGGGCTTGAAATTCGCGACCGTCCACCAATTCCACCCGCAAGGGGTAGGCCTGCATGCAGGCGATTTCCAGGTAATCGTGCAGGTCGCAGTTCAGCGGTTGGTAGCGGCTCATGGTGGTCTCCTAAAAGCCCTGCAGCGTGATGATGTAGTAACCCTGTTCGGCGATGGCGCGTTGCATCGGCGGCGAGGCGATTTCGCTGTGGCAGAACTGGCATTGGCTCTGCTGAATATCGTCGGCCGCCAGGCCTTGCGCAGCCAGCCAGCTGCTGGCGATCTGGCTGGCTTGAGCGTTATCGCCGCCGGCCATCACCACATCAAAGTGCAGGTAACGGCCGTCACGGGTGCGCACATGGGTATCGAAAATTTTCACGTTCATGGGGTAGTCCTTTTCAGCTGATACCGCTCGCCCGCGCTGGGCGAGCGAGCGGGGCGCAGCTTATTTGAGGTCGGCAATGGCCGCGCCGAAGTTCACGTGCAGCACCTGGCCGTCCACCACTAGCGCCGGCACTGATTTCACTCCGGCGTTTTCGGCTTCGCTGACGCGTTGCGCCTGTTCACCCAAGTGCACGATTTCCACCTTGATGGCGGGGTCCAGCAGGCCCAGCAGCGTTTGTTCGGCTTCGATGCAAACGGGGCAGCCAGCGTGGTAGTAGCGAGCAGTGGTCATGGCAGTTCTCCAGTGAGTTCATTAGTTAGTATCGATTCGATACAGTGCTGGAGGCTACGCCGCGCCTGACTTTGCCGATATAGTATTTATTCGATACCATCTATTGGAGATTTCTATTTCCCTACTGCCGTGAGGATCTTCAAGGTGCTTTTCGATCTGCTTGAACGGCTGTCCAGCCTCAACCGCGTATGGTTCCGCCAGCACCCGCTTTTGCTGGAGCTGCAACCGATTCAACTCAGCGCGCTGGTGTACCTGGCGCGCTGCAATCGTTACTCCAACACGCCGTTGGCGGTCACCGATTACCTGGGGCTGACCAAAGGCACGGTGTCGCAATCGTTGAAGGCGCTGGAAGCCAAAGGGCTGATCGTGAAAACCCAGAGCACGCGCGACAAACGTAGCGTGCACCTGGAACTCAGCGAACCTGCCCGCGCGCTGGTTGCCGCCGTGATACCGCCGGCCTTTCTGGCAGATGCCGCAGCGCGTATGGGCGCGGCGGCAGACGAGCTGGAACGTCTGCTCGGCGATTTGTTGCGCAATGTGCAGCGCCACGAAAACGTGCCTGGCTTCGGCCTGTGCAACACCTGTGGCTACCACCAGATTGTCGAAGGCGAGGCGTTCTGTGGTCTGACCCGCGAGCCTTTAGGCCCGGCCGAGGTGGAGCTGATTTGCTGGGAACACCAACATGGCGAGGAGCCGGAGGTAAGCGAATGACCCCCAATAAACCCGCACCTAAGACGGTGATGCTCGACACGTTGCTCACCGGCCGCGCCGTGCCCTTTAGCCGGCCCGGTTCCCTGAGTGCCATCGGCAAAACGCCGGTGAACGGCCCGCTGCAAATCACCGTCACCGGCTTGCACAGCGATGAACAGGGCGACCTGCGCGTCCACGGCGGTGTCGAAAAGGCCATCCATCACTACCCGCGTGAGCACTACCTGGCCTGGCAACAGGAACTGGGTGAGCACGCGCTGCTGGCTGAACCCGGTGCGTTCGGCGAGAACTTCAGCGCTAGCGGCTGGACCGAAAACACCGTTTGCCTAGGCGACCGCGTTCGTGCCGGCACCGCCTTGCTAGAGGTGTCGCAAGGGCGCATGCCGTGCTGGAAACTCAGCGACCGTTTTGGCGTTGCCGACATGGCCCTGCGCGTGCAGCAAAGCGGTCGCACCGGCTGGTATTACCGGGTGCTGGAGCCGGGCGTGGTTCAGGCACGGCAACCATTGGAGCTGGAAGCGCGACCGCATCCTGAGTGGCCGTTGGCAAGGCTGTCGGCGGTGCTATTCAGCAAGGACGTGGACCTGCAGGTGTTGTGCGACTGCCTGGCCTTGCCGCTGGCCAGTTCGTGGCGGCGCACCTTGGAACGGCGCCTGGAAAAACGCCAAGTGGAAGACTGGAATCCGCGCTTGCTGGGGCCAGTGGCGCGTGGGTCGGAATGACAGCATTCGTGTCATTTACACTTTTTTGTCATAGGTCATCACGACATCTTTATTTTATAAGTATATGATTTATAAATTAATTTAAGTTGGCATATTTTCTGATTGGGTCATCGCGCCGATTTTGGCTTACCCAGGAAGAAAACCTTATGAGCAACGAATTCAACAAACGTCTTGCCGTGGTGACCGGCGCCAGTTCCGGTATTGGTTTGGCGGTTACCCAGCGTCTGCTTGAGCGTGGCGCGCAGGTGCTGGCCATGGCACGCAACACCACAGGCCTCAACCTGTTGCATGAGCAGTTTGGCGAACAGCTGAGTGTGCTGGCCGGTGACGTCACGTTGGCTGACGATCTGGCGCGGCTGGCCAATCACGCGGCCGAGATCGGCCCGGTGGAATTTCTGGTGCCGAACGCCGGCATCGCGCAACTTGCTGATGGCCTGGACATCGGTGCATTTGACCGCCAGTGGGCCGTCAACGGTGCCGGCGCGCTCAACACGCTGGATAGTCTGCGCAGCCAGCTTGCTGCCCAGGCCTCTGTGGTGTTCATCGGCACGTTTCTGCAGCAGAGCACCTTTCCCGGCTTGGCCGCGTATATCGCCTCGAAAGCGGCACTGCGCGCGCAGATGCGCACCCTGGCCGTGGAACTTGCGCCGCAGGGCGTACGCTTGAACATGGTTTCGCCTGGGCCGACCGCGACACCGATCTGGAAGACCTTGGGGCTTAACGACGGAGCACTGAGCGCGGTGGCCAGCGCGGTTAGCCAACGGTTGCTGTCGGGTGAGTTTCTGCAGCCTGGCGCGGTGGCTGATGTGATCCTTTTCCAACTGAGCCAAGGAGCGCGCAGCGTGTTCGGCCAGGATTGGGTGGTAGATGGCGGTTACACCTTGGGCTGAACGTAGTCGTCAGATGCTCAAGGCTGATTCCGTTTTATGCATGACTCGCGGCGTTGGCAGTCTCGATATCATCCACAAGGGCGACTGGCCTTGCTTTCAACTTCGAGTAGGGTAAGCCGTTGCGGGCCCCTGGTGCGCTTATTCAGGCGTAAACGTCGACGCCTACACGCGCTTGCAACCACTGCATGTAGGTCGCGAGGCTGTCGGTTTTTAGATTGCCGTTGCTGGCGCTAAGGGTTTTGCCGTCGAGGTCGCCGACGTAGTTCATTTGCCGAAGCCCGCTGAGCATGGACTTCGCTTCGTCTTTGTTGAGTGTTGCGACATCTGGCAGCGAGGCGGAGTTGGTTTGCGCGTCGACGCTGGTTCGCGCGCTGGCTGAGCGGTAATCGGCTTTTTCCTGCTCCAGAGCACGCACGTTGTTTTGGTGGTTCTGTTCAACCTTGGCTTTGACGTCAGGCGATGCGTTGACCACTTCGAATCGAGCGACCTGCAGGGTGCCTTCTTTGATGGCTTTTTTCAGGTTGTCGCGAGCCTGGTCGAGTAACGATGGGCTGCCGGTGTTGATCCCTAACATAGTGGTGCTCCTGTTCTTGTCTGAAGAGGCAGTAGCAAGACCGGGGCCATATTGATAACTAGCTGATTATTCGATTAAAAACCGGAAGTGTCAGGTGGTGGCCGCGGCAATTATTGGCCGTGGCTGGCAACGTATTGCCTTTGAAGATGCTCGCGCTGGCCTGCTCACGCCTGATCAGATGTGGTTACAGGGAGCTTTGCCCCTTGCTTGCAGTATTCAATCAGCAACTCGGTCAGCACCCTTATTTTCCGTGCAGGGTGATGGCCCGGCGGGCGAACCACATAGGCGCCTGCTGGCGGTGGCGGAAAGCGGGTCATGATCGGCACCAGTGCGCCGCTGGCCACATGCTCATAGGTGATCCAGTCAGGCAGCCAGGCGATGCCGATACCGGCTACGGCAGCGGCAACCAATGCGGTGCCATTGTCGGCTTTGAACGTGCCCTGTGGACGGACCGTAACCATCTTTTCACCATCGAGAAAAAGCCAGGACTCAGTGCCTTGCATAAGGGCTTGATGGTTGATGATTTCATCGGGCGTTTCGGGTGCGCCATGCGCCGCTATGTAGGCTGGGCTGGCCACCAACTTGCCGGCGATTGGGCCTATGCATCGGGCGATCATGGCGGAGTCTTGCAGGTAGCCAACCCGTATCGCGCAGTCGTAACCCTCGGCGATCAGGTCAACAAAGCGATCGCTGTAGTTTGTCTGAACGTGCAGGTGAGGATGACGCCTGGCCATCTCCGCCAGTATCGGTGCGAAGTGCGTTGGGCCGAACGTCAGTGACGCGGCAATGCGTAACCGGCCACGCAACTCGCCGGCGGGCAAAATCGCTTCGCGTGCCATCTCTATTTCTGCGCAGGCTCTGTCCGCGTAGTCGCGAAAAGTAGCCCCCGCTTCGGTGAGCGCGGCGCCACGGGTGGAGCGCGCCATCAGTTGCACGCCAAGCTCTGCTTCCAGCCTCGCCAGCCGGCGGCTGACGATCGACTTGGACACGCCCAGGCGCAGCGCTGCGCGCGATACGCCACCGGCATCGGCCACTTCCACAAAGGTCTGAAGCTCTTCTATATCCACGTCTGCATTCCCCCGCACGGTGGCCCCGTTGTTGGCCGATTGTACGTGTTTGATGGGGGCCGTTAGCGTTCCCCATTTTGCGACACAGCTAACCATCAAACGCTACTACCGGAACCCGTACACGCGCTGCACAGTGCAGCAGGCAACGTCGCGTACAACGCACGTTAGCCGAAAAAATCCCGCTAATAATCCCGCTACCCGCGGCAACAAAAGGATGGATTAATGACTTTTCGTAACGGGCTCGCTTCGCTTCTTCGCCCAGAAGACTCTGTGCTGGTACTGATCGACCACCAGCCCTTTCAGCTCACCAACCTCAACAGCCATGAACCGCAAATGGTCGTCAACAACACGGCGGGCCTGGCCAAGGCGGCCAAGGCATTTGGCGTGCCGACCATTCTGACCAGCGTACTCGCTGAGCGTGGCGGTTTGATTTTTCCGCAAATTCTCGACGTGTTCCCCGGCCAAGAGGTCATCGACCGCACCCTTATCAATACCTGGGAAGACCCTAAGGTGGTGGAGGCGGTTAAGGCAACCGGGCGTAAGCAGCTGGTTATCGCGGGCCTGTGGACCGAAGTGTGTGTGGCCATGCCGGTGATCCAGGCGCTTGGCGAAGGCTGGGACGTAACCGTCATCACCGACGCATCGGGCGGTGTCTCCGTTGAAGCTCACCAAGTGGCTATCCAGCGCATGATCGCGGCGGGCGCAAACATGATGACCTGGCTGGCCATTGCCGCCGAATGGCAGCGCGATTGGGCTCGGACCGAGACCGCCGGCGCCCTGACCGACGTAATGCTGCAGCATGCAGCTGGCAGCGGCGTTGCCTACCTGTGGGAGCAGCAGTTGCTCAACACGCCGTTACCGGCCACTGCCGAGTGAGCTGAACCGGGTTAACGAAAGTTGCCTGGCTGAGGCTGCACTGCTGGCTAGGACGATGAGGCGGTAAGCAACGTTTGGGGGCACGCGGGTTTTGCGCGAGGCCGGTTGCTGTTCTTTGTCATAGGCAGCTCAATACGCTGTTCTCTGTAGGGGTGTTATGTGCACCCATGTGTTCGCCGCGCCAACGCTTGGTGCGCATAGCACACCCTACGGAGCAATTTTGTGGGCCCTTCACATGTGGCCTCTTTTGGCCGTTAGCAACAGTCATGTACAGCCACGATGAGCTATCTTGTCGACCCGACTCGTATGCCAAAGAAGCCAATGTTCAGTTCACTCCTATGCAATGGTCAGCCACTCACGCCTGAACGATCAGAACCGATCGTTCCTTGGTGGAGTTTTACGAAAACCGTCCTGGCCGCGACAGCGCTGTCGTTAGTTCGTGATGGCCGCGTCGGACTTGATGAGCCGATCCTCGATCAACCTTTCACCCTGCGCCAACTATTACGGCATGAAGCCGGTCTGGCCGATTATGGCGAACTTACGGCGTACCACGCGGCTGTTACTAGCGGCGAGTCAGCCTGGCCGGTAAGCGAAATGATGCAGCGCCTTGAGGGTTACCGTCTTCGATACGTCCCAGGCAAGGAGTGGCGCTATTCGAATATGGGCTATTTGTTGGTCGGTGGGCTTATTGAGCGCCTGACTGATCTGGCGCTGGAGGACGCGGTGACGCAGCGGGCACTTATGCCTCTTGGTCTTTCGCATGTTCGCTTCGCCAAAACGCGAGAAGATTTTGACCGTATCCACCTGCAAAACACCTCCAGCTACGACCCGGCCTGGGTCTATCACGGCTTGCTCGCTGGTCCGGTTTCACAGGCAGCGCTATTTCTGGATCGGCTCCTTTGCGGAGCACTCCTTCCCATGGAACTGGTGAGGGATATGCAGGCAGAGCGAGCATTGGGTGGCCCGATTGCTGGGCGCCCATGGGTGACGGCTGGCTACGGCCTGGGAATGATGAAAGGCTCGATTGAGGGCGGTTTTTCGCTAAGCGGGCACACCGGCTGCGGGCCTGGCAGCGTCATTTCCGTTTACCGTATTAGCAACGGCAACGCCTCGGCTTGCTGTGCTGCTTTCGAGACCGGGAGCAGCGAAGGAGCCGTTGAGGCCTTTGTTGCACAACGCTTGGTCGAGGCGCTGCGATAGGGGAAACGGTCATCGCCTTCGCCTGACAACGCTACCCGTAGGATGTGCGGTTGCGCACCATGCGTCGGCCCTACGAACGCATGGGTGCGCACAGCACACCCGACAAGCAGCCTGGTGATTCGAGAATAAACGGCATCTGTCGACTAAAAGCGCATGTTGTCTGCCATCGAAAAAGCTGGCTGTTTAGTGGTCTAGGGCCGGCTCCACCTGGGCGAACGCTTTGGCAGCGGCCAGCGTATCCATGGATTCGCGCAGCAGTTGAATTTTGCCGTCTTTGGCCACCAGGCGGCCGGCGTACATCTGCCGGTAGATGCGGCCGGTGGCAGGCACCAGGGCTTCTACGCTGTATTCGGCAAACGCCTGGTCGGGGGTGTCGATGAGAAAGCGCACGTTGCGGAATTTGAAGTCCGGCACTTTGCTGAGCAATGAGCCAATAAAGCCTTCTATAGCGGCAGGGCCCTCGACGCGGTGGGGGATGCCCAGCGATTGCAGATAGGGCAATTCCAACAGGCCATCCTCGGCGAACAGCGCCGCTGCCACGTGTGGCGTCTGGATGGCATCCAGGTACTGCTGAAGCAATTGCACGGCATTTTTCATAGCGACTTTCTCCTTAAGCGAATGATTGGACGGGCACGCTGTGTAGTGCCGGCCAAGTCACGTTAAGGCATCAAAGTCTTTGCAAAAATAGACGTTAACGAAAGGCATCGTTTCATAAGTGAAAGGTTACGCCACGTCTTTGCGTTCACGGCCAGCGCCACACCGGCTCGCTTAAATGCTCGGCAAAGAAGTCCGACAGCGCTTTGATTTTTACCGGCCGCGTGCGAGCCGAAGGGGTGACGAAATACAGGCCGCCGCGGGTCATGCTCCAGTCCGGCAGCACCACCACCAAGCGCCCATCGGCGAGGTATTCGCTAGCCATAAATTCCGGCAGTTCGGCGATGGCCAGGCCTTCCAACAACACCGGCAATAACGCATCCGAGTTAGTCACTCTTAACGGGCCGCTGGGCACCACGTCTTCTTCGCTGCCGTCTTTATGGGTGAACCGCCACACCTGGCTGCGGGCCCGGTAGGCATAACTCAGGCATGTGCGGGTCGCCAGTTCGCGGGGATGGCCAGGGCGGCCATGGGTTGCCAGATAGGCAGGCGAGGCGACCAGGTATTGGGTGACCGCGCACAAACGCCGTGCGACCAGCGAGGAGTCCGGCAGTACGGCAATCCGCAGGGCTGCATCAAAGCCTTCGGCGATCAAGTCTACCGACGCGTCTGAAAGGTGCAGGTCAATCGACAGCTCGGGATACTGGCGGATCAATTGCGGCATCAG
This sequence comes from Pseudomonas sp., assembly GCF_037994325.1. GTDB lineage: Bacteria > Pseudomonadota > Gammaproteobacteria > Pseudomonadales > Pseudomonadaceae > Aquipseudomonas. The sequence continues at coordinate 7,071 of NZ_JBBNAH010000194.1, read as the reverse complement.
CGGTGCTACCCAGCGCAAGCCGAACGACATGGGAATTGCCAGACGCACTTGGCCGCGGGGCTGTACGGACAATTCCTGCGCCTCGCTTTCCACCTCTTCAGCCTGCCGATAAATCTCCCCGGCCTTGGCCGCCATGCTTGCGCCAAATTCGGTGAGCGCCAGTTGCCGCGAGGTGCGGTTAAACAAGCGCCCACCCAGGCGTTCCTCTAGCCGCGCTACGGCCCGCGATACCGTCGGCACCGAAACACTCATCACGCGCGCCGCTGCGGCGAACGAACCCTCTTCGGCCACCTTGGCAAACATCGCCAATCCTTCGAAATCTGGAAGTCTGCTCATTTCATTTCTGCAACGATAGGTTTCAGACAATTCTATTTTGAAAGTTAAGCCCCGTCGATAAGCTTCTCCCACACCGCAACTCACTCAAACGAAATACGGGAGATACACCATGACTAACAAACTCGAAGGCAAAATTGCGCTGGTTACCGGCGGCACCACTGGCATCGGCCTGGCCACGGCCAAACGTTTCGCCCAGGAAGGCGCCCACGTTTACATCACCGGCCGCCGCCAAGCCGAACTGGACGCCGCCGTCGCCGCGGTCGGCAACGCCACCGGCGTGCAGGTGGACTCAACCGACCTCGACCAACTCGACGCGCTGTACCGTCAAATTGGCGCGGCCCACGGCCGAATTGATGTGCTGTTCGTCAATGCCGGTGGCGGCTCCATGCTGCCCTTGGGCGACATCACCGAACAGCAGTACGACGACACCTTCAATCGCAACGTAAAAGGCGTGCTGTTTACCGTGCAAAAGGCGCTGCCGCTGCTGGCCAAAAAAGCTTCGGTGATTCTCACCGGCTCCACGGCGGGTAGCTCGGGCACTGCCGCGTTTAGCGTTTACGCCGCGTCCAAAGCTGCCGTGCGCTCATTTGCCCGCAACTGGATTCTGGATTTGAAAGACCGCCAAGTGCGCATCAACACCCTCAGCCCCGGCGCCACCCGCACCCCGGGCCTAGTCGAACTGGCCGGCCCCGATGCCGCTCAGCAACAGGGTTTGCTCGACTACATGGCCTCGCTGATCCCGATGGGGCGCGTGGGTGAAGCCGATGAAATCGCAGCTGCCGCGTTGTTCCTGGCTTCCGATGACGCCAGTTTCGTCAACGGTATCGAACTGTTTGTTGACGGCGGCCAGGCACAAATCTGACCACCCAACGGGCGACTGCCACGATCGCCCGTCAACTCCTCCGAAAAGGAACAGGTTATGAACCCATTGCATTGGGCACTGCTGGCCGCCAGCGTGACCCTGACGGGCGCTACGCAGGCGGCGACCACGACCCCACCGAGCAAACTTGCTATGAACTCAGCCGCACCGCTTCAGATTTCGGCCATCGACCATGTCGGCATCAACGTGCCGGATATCGACGCCGCCACCCGCTTTTTCGCCGAGTTGATGGGCGCCCGCGTGATCTCCGACATCAGCCCCGGCAAGATTCCGGATCAGTGGAAAAGCCAATTTCGTTGGCATGGCTCCAGCGAGCTACAACGCTTTGTCATGCTGCAAATGGACGGTGGCGCCAAGCTGGAGTTGTTTCACTACCAAGGCGCTGAGATCAATCAGGCCCAGCCCCATGGCGACGATGCTGGCGCCAGCCATGTGGCCCTGCGTACCGCCGACATTGACGGCAGCCTGGCCACTCTCAAGCGGCTGAACGTGACCATTCTCAACGAGCCCATCACCAACCCGGACGGCATTCGCTGGTTCTATTTCCAGGCGCCGTGGGGTACGCAGATTGAACTGGTATCGCTGCCGGAGCGCTAAGCCTTGGAAGTCTTTCGGGCGCTTGGCGCACCAAGCGCCAGCCTTGCGAATGCATTGGTGCGCACAGCACACCCTACGGGGGTAGTGCTTTCAGGGGAATGCGATGACCGCTTCCGGTCGATTGCTCTCGGTTGTTCCCGGCCGCAAGCGACCTCGGCGATACGGGCGCTCCGGTAAGTTAGCTGCTTCACCCGGTAGCGCAGGCCTGCCTTCTGGCAAGCCGCGCAGGTCAGTTAAAGCGCTCCAGCAGAAAATCCACAAAGCTGCGCAATTTAGGCGAACGGTAGCGATCCGGTAGATAAACCACACTCATCGGCCGAGCGGGCAGCTCATGGGTGGCGAGCACTTGCACAAGACGGCCCGCCTGAACGTCGGCTTCCAGCAAGATCGCAGGTTGCAGCACGATACCCAGGCCATGCAACGCCGCGACGCGCAGCGCTTGCCCGTGGTTGACGCGCAGCCGCCCGGATACAGGAACGCGATACAGGCCATCGGCGTCCGCCATACGCCAATGCGCCAGCGCGGCGGGACTAAACGACAGGCATTCATGCTGGCTCAGGTCTTCGGGTACGGCCGGTGTGCCTTTACGCGCCAGGTAGTCGGGCGACGCGCACATCATCAGCCGATAGGGGGCCAGCGACTTGGCGATCAGTGCGGAATCCGGCAGTTGGCCGATACGGATGGCGGCCTCGAAGCCTTCCTCGACCAGATCCACTACGCGGTCGCTAAGCGCCACATCGACACTCACGTCCGGATAGCGGTCAAGGTAGTCCGACAGCGCTGGCATCAGCGCCTCGGTGCCAAAGGTCACAGGTGCGGAGATGCGCAGCGTTCCCGCCGGGGCCAGTTGTAGGTTTTGGGCCTGCGCATCGGTTTCGGCCACCAGGCGCAGAATTTCCTTGCAGCGCACGTAGTAGTCCTCGCCGAAACCGGTCAGATGCTGGCGGCGTGTCGTGCGATTGAGCAGTTGCATACCCAGGCGCTTTTCCAACCTGCGCAGGTGATTGCCCGCCATCGTCGCCGAGATGCCGCAGGCCGTGGCGGCGGCACTCAGGCTGCCTTTTTCCACTGCCAATACGTACACCTTCATGCTGTCCAGCAAGTCCATTGATAACTCCTGGTGTCAAATGAGTAAACCTGGCGGAAGTTTATCTCCGATTTATTTTAAATAAAGATAAAGCCGTTCTCGAAGCCAGCGTAATCAGCGGCTGCGCGGCCGTTTCATGCAACGCGCGTGTGTCGGCTGGGTGTGAACGTCATCAACCTGCGGGAGGCCGTCATGAACTTGAATCTGGAAGGGCGTACCGCGCTGGTATCGGGCGCTAGCAGCGGCATTGGTGCCGGTATCGCGCGAGTACTGGCCGGGCAAGGTGTCCGGCTTGCCATCACCGCACGCCGCCGTGATTTGCTCGAACAGCTCGCCGAACAGATTGCCGCTACCGGCGCCGGCAAGGTGGTTGTTGTCAGTGGCGATGCGACTGACGCCAACGACGTGGCGCGCATCGCGGCCGAGGCGAGCGCCGCGCTGGGTGCCATCGACATTCTGGTCAACTGCGCTGGCGGGGCGCGGCCCACGCGGCCTGATGCTCCGGATGCCGACTGGGATGAAGCCTTCGCCCTGAACTTCAGTGCCGCGCGCCGATTTACCCAGGCCGTGCTGCCAGCCATGCAAGCCCGACAGTGGGGCCGCATCATCAACATCAGCGGCTCAATGGAGCCGCGCTCGCTCAACGCCGCCAGCGCCGCCAAGGCGGCACTGCACCTGTGGGCCAAGGGGCTGTCCTGCGACGTGGCGGCCCAGGGCATTACCGTCAACGCCATCGCGCCTGGGCGCATCAACAGCGAACAGATCCTCGCCAGGCTGCACCCGACCGAGGAGGGCCGTAGCACCTTTATCGAGCGGAACATTCCCATCGGCTACTTCGGCGACCCCGAAGACATTGGCCATCTGCTGGCCTTTTTGGCTTCGCCGCTGGCTCGCTACATCACCGGTGCCGTAATCCCGGTGGATGGCGGCATGCACTTCTTCGCGCACTGACCGCTTCGGTCGCTGCACCCGTTTCGATACCGAGAACATCATGAAAGCACTTGAACTCACCGCCCCCTCGCTCACCGCGTTCCGCGCCACCGAACTGCCCGACCCGCAGGCCGGGCGCGGTGAAGTGCTGGTGCGCCTACGCGCCGCCGCCCTGAACTTTGTGGACGTAGCGATTGCCACCGGCCATTTCCCTGGCGTGGCCTTCCCGATGATTCCCGTTACCGACGGCGCGGGCGAAGTGGCCGCGCTGGGCGAGGGCGTGAGTGGATTGGCTGTGGGCGACCGGGTGATCCCGCACTTTATGCCGAACTGGCAGGGCGGAGTCATTACGCCGTCCAATGTCGCAGCCATGCGCGGTATCACGCTGCCGGGGTCGCTGTGTGAGTACGTGGTCGTCCCCGCGGCAAGCCTGGTGCCGCTGCCCGCGCACCTGGATTTCGCCCAGGGCGCAGCGCTGCCAATCGCTGCGACGACGGCCTGGAACGCCGTGCGTTCGGCTTCGCTGCGCCCCGGTTCAGTGGTGGTGTTGCTGGGAACCGGCGGCGTCAGCCTATTTGCCTTGCAGTTCGCCAAGGCCTGCGGCGCGGAGGTGATCGTCGCGTCGTCATCTGACGAGAAGCTGGAGCGTGCTCGCCAACTCGGTGCAGATCACCTTATCAACTACCGCGCCACGCCGGCCTGGGATACGCACGTGCTGGCCCTCACCGAGGGCCGCGGGGCCGACTTGGTGGTGGAGACCGTGGGAGCTGAAACCATCGTGCGCTCGCTTAACGCCGCGGCGGTCGGCGGCACCGTCTTTACGGTCGGCTTTATCACCGGTACGGCGGCTTCCATCGATCTGTTGCCGATTATCGTCAAAGCCTTGCGCGTGGTTGGCAACAACACCGGTTCGGTGTCGGATCTGGCGGAGGCTGCGCGGGCCATTGCCGCCCACCGCATCGTGCCAGTTATCGACCGCGTATTCGGCATCGAGGACACCAGCGCAGCCTATGCCGAACTCAGCGGCGGAGGACGGCACTTAGGCAAGCTCGTCATCGCCCATTGAGCTTTGGCGGGCATCCGTAATTCTGATCGGAGAAAAGACGGTTCTGATTTCCGGTGGGGGGACTGGCATGGGCCAAGGAATAAGGGCGGGGCAGAGTAAACCTCCACCTACGCATGGCTAGAAAGCGTGGTCAGCCATTCAACCTAGCTGCCAACAACGCACGCTCTTTGCTAAGTGGCTTGAGCACGCCGGGCCCTCCCGGCGTTTACAAGTAGAGAAAGTTCTGCCCGTTGTCTATGCCGTCAGCGCTTGCCCCTCAAGCCATCGTCACCGTTACCCCCAGCGAGCGCAGTACTTCCCAGTAGCCCGGGTAGGTCTTGCCCACGCATTCCGGGTCCAGCAGCCGAATGCCGCTGACCTTAAGACCGGCGAGGGCAAAACACATGGCCATGCGGTGGTCGCTATGGGTGTCCACCAGGGCGTCGCAGCTGGTGCCTGCCAACGCGGGGTCTGCGGCCACCAGCAAGTCATCGCCCTCAACCGCTGCCAACCCCGGCCGAATCGCGTTCAGGCCGTCGTGTAGCGCTTGCACGCGGTCGCACTCCTTGACCCGCAGGTTGGCCAGTTCGGTGAAGCGCACGGGTGTGTTGTTGAAGGCTGCCAGCACCGCCAGCGTCGGCACCGCGTCTTGCATCTGCGAGCCGTTGATAACGGCAGGCATATTCGGGAACGCGGCGATAAACGTCTGCGCGTTGGCGTCCGGCTGGGTGAAGCAGTCATCCGCAACGCCCAGATCAATTTTCCCGCCGGTCAGGGCTTGCGCGGCCCATAGGTAAGTCGCGGCAGAGGCGTCCGGTTCAATCACGTAGTCACAGGCGTGATAACCAGTGGCAGCGACGCGCCAGGTGCCGTCATCAACCACCGTCACCTCGGCGCCGAAGGCTTTCATGCAGGCCAGCGTCAGATCGATATAGCCAAGGGCGCCGATATCTTTGCCCGTCAGCTTCACATCAATCGGCGCGTCACCGCATGCGGCCAGCATCAACAGGGCAGACACGTACTGGCTGGACAAGCCACCGTCGATTTCAAAGGTTTTTGCGCTGAGGCTGCCACGGCCTTCCACCTTTACTGGCGGGCAACCGGTAGCACTGGAAACTTGGATGCCGGCCGCGCGCATGGCATCGAGCAGTGGGCCGATAGGGCGTTTGCGCATATACGCGTCGCCGTCCAACGTGACCTCGCCGCGCACACTGGCCACAGCTGCGGTCAGAAAACGCATCGCGGTGCCCGCATTGCCGAGAAACAGCGGCTCGGCTGGCGCCTGCAAATAGCCGGCGCTGGTGACCACAAACGTGGTGTCATCCGGCTCGTCAACGGTAACGCCCATCTGCCGCAGCGCCGTAGACATATGGCGCGTGTCGTCGCTTTTCAGGGCGCCGCTCAGGCGGCTGGTGCCCTTAGCCAACGCCGCCAACAGCAAGGCGCGGTTAGTGATCGATTTGGAACCAGGCGGCGCCACCCGACCGGTCAAAGCGAAGCCAGGCGGAACGACGGTAGCGGTGTGCGGTGCGCCCATTACAACGATTCTCCAAAAGGGACTGGCGCTCGGTAGCGCGCAAAGGCGCAAATAATGCCATCAATGAAAAGGCTGGGGGAACGTTGTTGGTGTTTTCTCCTGGCTTGCGAAGCACTAATGACGGTTTTTTAGCCAGAGGTCCGAATCTGGGCAAGTACCTGGAGCAATGCCAAGACCCATCTGAGCAATTGCGGCTAGGCACGGGCATGGCACTATCGGTGACGCTAGGGCTGACCGTATTTCCAGGAAGTTTGCACCGTGTCTGATCTGTCGCTTTCTTGTGCTTACACACAACGCTTCAATGCCGTGCTCGCTTATATCGAGGCCAATCTCGATGGCGATTTGTCGGTGAAGGCGTTAAGCCAGGTGGCGAGCTTTTCGGCGTTTCACTTCCATCGGCAATTCAGCGCGTTCGTCGGCGTAACCGTTTCCCGCTATGTGCAATTGATGCGGTTGCGGCGCGCGGCACATCGTCTGGTGGCCCGAGCCGATTACTCGGTGTTGAGCGCGGCGCTTGATGCCGGGTTTGAAAGCCCTGAGGCGTTTAGCCGGGCATTCAGGCGAGCGTTTGGGTTGTCGCCTAGCGCATTTAAGAAGGCACCTAATTGGCAGGTGTGGAATACGGTCTTCGCCATTCCTCACTTCTCAAGGACCGTCAC
>NZ_JBBNAH010000193.1:0-4979 GCF_037994325.1 Pseudomonas sp. | reverse complement strand
ACCCGAAGCAGTTTCGTCTTTGAGCTTGTCGAGTAGGTTGTTGAGGATGACGCTGGCACTTGCGCCAATTGCGCCGGCGCTACAGTTTTGGTTTTGCGCGGCCGCGCCGGCACAGCCGACAACGGCATGCAGTGCGGTACGAGCCGTTTCAGAATCCAGGTCGTCAGCAATGCGCTTGACTTGCTCGGCCGCCAAACTCTGCAAGTAGTTAACGGCAGCCCCTTGCAATAACTGCGAACCGCCGCCGGTAACATTGGCTCCGGCTGCACCGCTTAGTGCAGATACCAACGTGCGTCCGACACCGCCCATTTCCCAAGTCTTATTGGCATCTACGGTGTATTGCAGTTGATCAATGACGGCTTGGTTGCGCTCGCTTTCAGGTTTGGCTTTTTCTGCTTCGAGCTTTCTTTTGGCATCGGCTGATTCGTAAGCACGCTGTTCGAGGAACGTGCCTACGTTGCGTACAAACGCCTCAGTAATTTCAAAGCCCGCTTCGATCTCTTTGCGGTCGAAGATCGGTTTCAGCGCGTTGCTGCCGTCCTTGTCGCTTGAGACATCGCGGTCGATGCTCGCCACGGCCTCATCGGTGGTTTGATTGGTTAGCTGCTTTTGCTTTTCAGCATCGGTGATGGTGATCGTGCCGCCGCTGATGCCGCTGTGGGTTGTGCTCTTCGCATCATCGCTGGCGCTAAGCACAATTGGCGTGGTCGCAGTGGCGCCGGACTCATACTTTGGCTTGCCATCGGCAGCCTTGATGACGTTGCCGTTCGCGTCATGCGTTTCGCCGGTGTAGCCGCCACTTAGGCTGATGCTGGTGGCGTCGTACTCCGCTTTGTTTTTGATATCTGAGTGCGTTAGGGAGCCAGTGGTGAGGCTGTTTTTGCCATCGGTAACGGCCTCGTCGGTGCTGGCGATCACGGCGCCTTTCAGGTCGGTGTTGCCACCTACGGTGATGTCAAAACCTTTGTCGCCGGCCTTGATGCCCGACTGCTGAGTGACGCTTGCATACTCACTGTCGATTTTCTGCTGACCGAAGCTAGCCGTACCACTGCCTACCGGAGCGCCATAGCAGAATGGCGGGATGCACAGGCTGACCCCAACGCTGGCATTGGTTTGCTTGGACTTATAAGTGCTGGTGTCTTGCACGCTCTCGATGTTGAGGTCGCCACCGACGTTGGCCACGACTTGGTCGCCACGGGCAATTGCACCTTTCAGGTTGGTGTCTTCACCGGACCAGAAACCGAGCGAGTTGCCTGCCTGAATGGTGGTTTGGGTCCAGGCGACGTCTGAACCATCGGCGTTGCCGCGTGACTTATTGGCGGCCAGGTCGATGGTGAAACCGTTTTGCTCACCAAACAGTGCGAAACCTACGCCCACACTCCAACCTGAGCCGGCATTCTTGCTGTGCTGTTCAGCGGTGTTTTGCGCCGCCAGTAGGTTGATGTCGCCGTCAGCTTTCAGCGTGGCATCTTTGCCCGCGCTAATTTCGCTGCCGACCACGGTGAGGTCGCTGTCTTTACCGGCGCCACTGGCGGTGATGTTGACGTTGCCACCGGCTGCCACAGTGCTAGCAACCACGTTTTGGCCGGATTGGGTGCTGCTACTGCTGCCCTTGTCGTTACTGAGATTGACGCTGATTTTTAGGCCCGTAAGGCTGTCTGTCCCCAGCGCATTGGCAGCGTCATAGGCACGCTGCGCATCCATCGCGATGTTCACAGCGGCCAACGCCTTGAGTCGCGTGTCGCCGGTGTCCTGCGCCGCTTCCCCCATGTTTTTAATACTGCGCACCGCATCCACAATCGGGATGCTCACCGAGCCGCCGAGGGCGGTGCGGCTGGAGCTCTGTTTCTGGGTTGAGCTAAGGGTGTCGTACCCCGCCTCGATATCGACTTGCTTGCCGATGATGCTGATGTCGCCGGAAGGCGCAACCACTTGGCTGGCGACCTGTTTGTAACGCTCGCCAGCTTGAAGCTGGACGTCACCACCTAACGACGCAATCTGGCTGCCGGTTTGCGTGGTGGCGCTGTTCTGGTTGGTTTCTTTAAGGCTGGCAACGCCCGTGGCGCCTTGGTACCAGTTGCCGATTTCACCGGCGTTTTTGCTTTTCGATTTGGCGCTGGACGTGCTGAGGCTCTCGCCGCTCACCACACTGAGGTTGCGCCCAGCGTCTACGCGAATATCGTCGTCCGCCACCAAGGTGCTGGCGCGCACGGTGGTGTCGCGGCCGCTGCTGACGTCAATGCTGCCGCCACTCAAGGTGCTGCCGACTTCTTGTACGGTTTTTTGCTCGGCGCCTTTGCCTTTGTTTTCCAAGGTGAAGGAGCCGTTGGTGGCCAGGGAGTCCGTCAAGTGCCAATTGAGTTTGTTGGATTTGCTCGCTTGGCTGCTTTGTTGGCTTTGCTGGGCGGTGCTGATGGCAACATCGCGCCCGGCGTCGAGGGTGATGCTTTTGTCGGCATGCACGGCGGCTGCGCGCAGGGTGATGTCGTTGTCGGCCAGTAGTTCGACGCTTTCGCCATTCACGCTGGTGCTGGTTAGGCTGGTGCTGGAGTTGCTTTTGTTACTCGACTTGCTGGAGAACAGGCTGCTTTTGGACTTGGCGCCGGCTTGGTTGGCGCTGTTTTCAGCGGCGTCGAGCACGATGTCGTGGCCGGCGTAGAGGGCGACGGCTTTGTCGCTGCTGAGCTCTGCGCCACGGGAGGTGATGTCGTTGTTGGCGACCAGGGTCAGGTCACTGCCAGCCGTAATGGTCGATGACACGGCCTGATTGTTGGAGCTCTCGGACATGGAGCTCTTTTTCTTGGAGCCGAACAGACCACTGCTCTTTTTCATCTTGTACGAGTAGCTGTAGTCCTCGTTCTGCGCGGCCTCTAGCTGGATATCACCTTTGGCGTACAGGTACGCCTCGTTGCCGGCTTGCAGCTGGCTGGAGCTAACGGTCAGGTCGTTGTTGGCCGCGATGTCCAGGTCACCACCCGCTTCGATCACGCTGGCTTGCTGGCGGACGGTGCGGTTTTCTTTGTCGATCTTTTTGCCGTTGCCTTTGTAGTGGTATTCGCTGCTGGCGTCGTTGGCGGCGGAGGCGATGGTGACGTCTTTGCCGGCTTGCAGGGCGATGTCGCCTGTGGCTTTTACGGTGCTGGCGACTACGGTGAGGTCGTTGCCGGCTTTGGCGGTCAGGTCGCCGCCAACCTTCACGTCACTGCCGTATTGCGTGGTGCTGGTGGTTTCCCAGAAGTGGCGTTTGTCTTTGCGCATTTGGCCGTTTTCGGCTTCGGCGGCGGTGATGAGCAGGTCGCGGCCGGCGCTGAGGTCGGCGTTTTTGCCGGCGCTGATGGCGCCACCTGTGTTTTGCATGTCGCGGCCGGCGGAGACGACCAGGTCGTTGCCGGCTTCGATGCGCGCGGCGTTGTCGACGATGCTGGTGAGCGTGCTGAAGTTTTTGCCGCTGCGGGCGTCGGTGGCGATGTTGCGTTGGTTAATCACGTCGCCGGCTACGGCGGTTACGCTGACGTCTTTGCCTTTGAGGATGCCGCCTGCGGTGTTGCGGATGCTGTCGGTGGCAAGCAGCGACAGGCGTTCGTTGGCTTGCGCCAGGCCGCTGTTGTTGATGTTCCCGCCGCTGAGGCTCAAGTTCTGGCTGGCGCGCAACGTGCCGCTGTTGGTGAGTTCGCTGCCGGAGATCAGGGCCACGTCGCGGCCTTGGATCAGGGCGCCGCTTGGGGCGAGGCGGTCGGTGGCCTGGGCCAAATACAGCACTGGCACCAGAACTTTCTGCCCATTCACTTCCTGCTCTTGCATCCACACGATGTCGTGGGTGAGCGCGGCTACTTGCTCGGCGCTGAGGGCAATGCCGGGCACCAGGTTGAGCGCGGCTTTGCTGGCGATGGCGTTGTCCATCAGGTATTTGAATTGCGCTTCGTCGCTGGCCAGGCCGTCGAGGAAGCGTTTGCCGGTGCGGGCGACGATGGCGTCTTGCACCAGGCGTTGTTCGTAGAGGCCGTCGCCGAGGCGGCGTTGGGTGAGGTCGGCGTTGTAGCCGATGATGCCGAGCAGGTAGTCGGAGCTGATGAAGTTGCGCAGGCTGGCAAACGCTGGGTTGCTTTCGACCAGGTACGGGTGGCTGGGGTCTGCGTTGACGTGGAACAGGCCGTTTTGCCCTTGCGGCAGGCTAAAGCTTGGCAAGGTGATGGGGTTTACGCCTTGTTGCGCGGCGTCGGGCGGCAGTTGGGCGTTGAGTTGCACGACCAGGGGTTGGGTGCCGCTCTGTACGCTGGTGTCGAGGGTTGGCGCGGCGCCGGTTTGTGGCGCTTGGTTGGCCATGACCGAGGCGTTGCTGATCGGTTGTGTGGCTTGAATGGTGACGTTGCCGCCGGCTTGGATAATGGCCGGCGCCGCGATGCCGGTGGGGGTGTCGGTTTCGATATCGCTGAGCAGGTCCCAGCGGCTGAAGTTGCTCGAGAGGGTTTTCGGGAAGCCTTGGGCGTTGTAGGGGTCGACGTAGTTTTCGCGGAAGCGCTCTTCGGTGCCGTCGGTGACGCGGCCGGTGTTGTAGGTGCGTACCCGTTGCACGGTGCCGGTGGAGGCGCCGAGGTTTTCCAGGCTGGTGCCGATGATGGTCACGGCGCCGGTGGCCGCGAGGGTGCTGTATTGGTTGCTAAGGGCGCCGCCTTGGATGTCGAGGTTGGCACCGCTGCTGATGCGTGCGGCGGCGGAGTCTTCGGCGACGGTGGTTTGGAAAATCTCGGTGGCGATGTAGTCGACGTTGTGGTGGTCGCCGCTGCAGTCGTAGCAGTGGGTCGCGACTTGGCCGTAGATCTGGGTTTTTTCCGTGCGGAACAGTTCTTTGCGGTTGCTGAATACGGCGGCGCGCAGGCTCATATCGCCGGCGCTTTCAATGCTACCGGAGCGGTTTTCCAGCAGGCTGAGTTGGGTGTTGGCGTCGTCTTTGGCGATGCTCAGGGTGCCCAGGCTGTAAA
>NZ_JBBNAH010000192.1:0-10181 GCF_037994325.1 Pseudomonas sp. | reverse complement strand
GGAGAGGGGAGTACAACCCTTGCCTAAGTCTTGCGATAACTATCCCAATCAATCTGCGTCGGAAAGTGCATGGTTTCCGATACCGGCAAACCTTTGGCGACCAAAAAGCCCTGCATGATGTGGCAGCGGTGTTCCAGCAGCCAGTCGCGCTGTTCAATGGTTTCCACGCCTTCGGCAATCACTTCCAAACCCAAGTTGCGCCCCAGGTCGATGATGGTGCTTACCACCGCTGCATCTTTGGGGGAGCTGAGCATATTGGAGATAAACAGGCGGTCGATTTTCAGGGTATCCAGTTCGAAATGGCGCAGGTAGGCCAACGACGAATAGCCGGTACCAAAGTCGTCAATGGCGATTTTTACCCCAAGGGCGCGCAGTTGGCTGAGCTGTTCGCGGGTGGTGTCGAGGTCCTGCATCAGCGCGCTTTCGGTGACTTCCACTTCCAGTTGGCGCGGGTGTAAACCGAGCTCGGCGAGCACGCGGCGCAAGTCTTCAACCAATTGCGGCATGCCAAATTGCACTGGGCTGACGTTCAGGCTGACCACCACCTGATCGCCAAAGGTTGGACGCCAATCGCAGCACTGCTGCACACCACGGCGGAAGATCCAATCGCCTAGACGGTTGATCAGGCGTGTTTCTTCCAGCAGCGGAATAAACACATTGGGGGCAATGGTGCCGGACACCGGATGCTCCCAGCGCAACAAGGCTTCAAAGCCACGCAGCTTGCCGGTTTCCAGGTAGATCTGTGGCTGGTACACCAGCACAAAATCGTCCTGTTCAATGGCATTGCGCAGGCTTTCTTCCAGCATCAAGCGTGAGCGCGCGCGGCCGTTCATTTCTGGCGAGAAGAAGCGGTATTGCTGACGGCCGGCACGCTTGGCTTCGTACATGGCCATGTCGGCCGCGCGCATCAGGCCGTCGACGCTGCGCCCACATTCGGGGTAACTGGCGATACCGATACTGGCGCCAAGAGTAACGTCCATGCCGTCGACCCGATGGCGTACCGAAATCAGCTCAATCAGTTTTTCCGCTATACGTGCGGCGTCTTCCGGGTGTTCCAGGCCGTCGAGCAAGGCGGTGAATTCATCGCCGCCCATGCGTGCCAGCACGTCATAGGGGCGCAGGCTAGAACGCAGCAGGTCACCGACTTGGCGTAACACCTGATCGCCAGCGGCATGGCCGAGGGAGTCGTTGATGCGTTTAAAACCGTCCAGATCGACATACAGAATGGCCATGCGCTTACCGTTACGGTCCAGGCGCGCCAGGCTCGCTTCCAAGGCTTGGTGGAAACCGCGACGGTTAAGCAGGCCAGTCAACGCATCGGTAGCGGCCTGCGATTCCAGCTGTGCATAGAGATTACGCACCACCGACATGTCCAACGCCAGAATCACCATGGAGCGCTGCAAACGCGGCAACGGCGAGCTTGAGAGCGCCACCGGCAACAGTTGGCCACTGACCGCACGCAAGCTGGCGTCGTGCAGGCGGTAGGCTTCGCCACGCAGCCAGTGTTTGTAAAACTCGGAATCCTTCCAGGCCGTCGGCATGCCTTCGGTTTCCAGATAATCCAGCAGCGGCGTGCCCTCCAGCCCCGCCACCGTGCCATTGAGCATGCGTGCCATGGCCGGGTTGACGAAGTTGATGGTGCCCTCTTCGTTCACCACCACAATGCCTTCGGCGGCGTTTTCCAGCACCGAGGCATTGAACGCCCGCGCGCTATCCAGCTGCTTGGACAGCACCTGCAAGTCATGGCGATTGCGCTCGTGCTCCAGCAGCACATTGATCTTGTGCCGCAGCACCTGCGGGTCGAACGGTTTAAGAATAAAGTCCACCGCGCCCGTGGCGTAGCCGCGCAGCACCGAATCTTCGGTGTGGGCAATGGCAGACAGAAAAATGATCGGTGTGTAGCGGGTGGCCGGGTTGCCGCGCATCAGGCGCGCCACTTCAAAGCCGTCCATATGCGGCATTTGCACATCCAAGAGCACCAGCCCGACATTGTTGTCGAGCAAGCACTGCAAGGCGGCTTCGCCGGAATTCACCGTGCGAACTTGCCAAGGGCTATCACCCAGCAGGGCTTCCATGGCCACGAGGTTTTCCTCGCGGTCATCGACCACCAGCAGAATTTGCTCGCTGGACTGCGGTTTAAGCTGTGCTTGAGCCATTTCGTCCCTCCGATTTCGCTAACCAGCGTTGCAACAGGTCTTTGAGATCCTGACGCGCTACCGGTTTGGCTAAGTAGTCATCCGTGCCCGCGGCTAAACACTTTTCGCGGTCGCCCTTCATCGCGTGGGCCGTCAAGGCAATGATCGGCACCGTGCAGCCTTTCTCCTGCTTAAGCAGACGAGTGGCCGTATAGCCATCCATGTTGGGCATCGCCATGTCCATCAGGATCAAATCAAACGACTGCTCTGCAAATGCAGCGAACGCCTCAAAGCCATCTCGGGCGGTGGTAACTTCCAGCCCGAGTTCATCCAGCAACGCACTCATTGCATAGATATTGCGCACATCGTCGTCCACTAACAGCACTCGCCGGTCTTGCAGCGGGTTGATTGGCGCCACCACAGCCGGCGGCTGCGGTTCACGCACGCTGGAGAGAAAACCTTGTACGGCCAAACTCAGGGCTTGCAGGTCCTGGCCGTTTTTCTGCACCACCACCGCAGAATAGCGGCGTAAGCGTTGCAGGCTTTGTTGGGTGACATCCACGCCGGTATTAACGACCACCCGCGTATTGCTCAGAGGACGCTCGCGCGCCATGAGTTCAATCAAATCAAAGCCGTCCTGATCAGGCAGGTTGAGGTCGACCACCAGCGCGGCGAACTCGTCTTGGTGATAGGCGTTACGCGCCTGTTCGGCGGTGGCCACAGCGGTCACGGTAAAGCCCAACTGGCTCAGGTGCTCGCGGTAAAACTCGCGTTCGGGGTCTATGTCCTCCACCAACAGCAGGCGGTTCTGTTCCTCGTGCTCATGGCGCGCCAGGTCGGTAAACACTTGCTCCAGATCGGCGCGGGCAATGGGCTTGACCAGGTAGCGGGTACCGTCGTCGTGCCAATCATCGGGCTGCGGCACGCAGGAAATAATGTGCACCGGCATGCCCCGGTGCTGCGGTTGGCCGCGCAGGCTGCGGTAGATCTGCCAGCCGCTGATATCGGGCAGCAGAATGTCGAGAATCACCGCGGCAAACTGCTCACGTTGCAGCAGCTCAATGGCCTGGTTGCCGCTGCGGCAATGCACACTGGCAAAGCCATGGGCCTGGGCCTCTTCGGCAATCAGGCCGGCAAAATTCAGATCATCTTCAACCACCAACAGCGCCGGCCCTTGGCCCGTGCGAACTGGCGCGATGAAGCCTCCAGCGGCGGGCTGGTGGCTAACGCGTGTGCTCGGCACTACCGCCACCGGCAGCTCCACGGTAAAACTGGAACCCTGCCCCGGCGCGCTATCCAGGCGCACCGTGCCCTCCAACACTTCCACCAACTGACGGGTAATCGCCAGCCCCAGACCGGTGCCGCCAAAGGCCCGACTGGTAGAACCGTCAATCTGTTGGAACGCCTGAAACACCCGTTGATGCTGTTCGGCAGCGATACCAATGCCGGTGTCGCGCACCACAATTTTGAGCATCTGCCGACCATCGTCCAGCGCGACCGGCAGGCAGCTGACCGCCAATTCAACCTCGCCACGCTCGGTGAACTTCAACGCATTGGAAAGCAGGTTGCGCACGATTTGCTGCAAGCGACCACGGTCGCAGAAAATCACCCGCGGCACCTGCGGCTCAAGTGCAGTGATCAGCCGCAGGCCCTTAAGCTCAGCCATCGGCCGCAGGCTGGCGTCCAACTCCTGCATCAGGTCGTGGACGTTCATTTGCTCCATCTTCAACTGCACCCGCCCGGCTTCGATGCGCGCCAGGTCGAGCACGTCGTTGATCAGTTGCAGCAGGTCACGGCCGGCGCGGTGAATGATGTCCGAGTGCTTGACCTGTTTTTCATTGAGGTTGCCGGCGTTGTTCTGCTTGAGCTGTTCGCTGAGGATCAGGATGCTGTTCAGCGGTGTGCGCAGTTCGTGGGACATATTGGCCAGAAACTCTGACTTGTAGCGGTTGGCCAAGGCCAGTTGTTCGGCCTGTTCACGCAAGCGGGTTTCCGCTGCTTTGCGCTCACTGATATCGATGATCACCGCCTGCACCAGCACATCTTCGCCACTGCGCAGCGGCGACAACCCGACCTCCAGAGGAATCAAGTGGCCATCCTGATGGCGGCCGAATAGCTCGCGGTTATTACCCATTTGCCGCGGCTCCGGGGAACGCAAAAAGCTTTTGCGCAGGCCCACGTGCAGTTCTTGCAAAGAGTCGGGCAACAGCTTTTCCACCGCCTGGCCGAGCAACTCGCCGCGTGGGTAACCAAACAACTGCTCGGTCTGGCGGTTGGCCATGGCGATACGACCCTGGTTGTCCACCAAGACGATGGCATTGGGCGAGGCTTCCACCACCAGGCGGAAACGCTCTTCGGCCGCCTTACGTGTACTGATATCGATGATCACCGCCTGCACCAGCACGTCCGGGCCACTGCGCAGCGGCGACAGGCCGACTTCCACGGGAATTGAGTGGCCATCCTTATGCTGCGCAAACAACTCGCGGTTGCCGCCCATCTGCCGTGGCTCGGGGGCCTTCTGGAAGGCTTGGCGCATGCCGACATGGGCGTGACGCAAGGACTCGGGCAGGAGTTTTTCCACCGCCGCGCCGACCAATTCGTCACGCGGGTAACCGAACATCAGCTCCGCCTGTTGGTTGACCATGGCAATGCGACCGTTGCTGTCGACCAACACAATGGCATTGGGCGAGGCCTCTACCACCAAACGGAAACGCTCTTCGCGTTCGCGTAAGCCGGCACTTAGCGCCTCGATATTGGCCACCGCGCGTTCACGCAACAACAGGTAGCCACCGACCATCAGCCCAAGCAGAACCGAGGCCAACAGACCGACCCATAGGTTGAACTGCAGGCGCGGGTTTTCCAGGCGTCGCTCATATTGCTGGGTGCTGCTGACCGTCATCTGCCACTCACGGCCAAACACCGTAATAGCTCGCGTCAGTTGAAACGCCGAAGTGCCGCGATAACCGCCGCTGAGCAGGGCGCCACCATCGTCCGAGTTATCCACAAGCTCAACCTGATACAGCTCGCTGCGGCTACCGAGAATGCCCTCGAGCAAATCCTGCATGCGGAAGGCGCCGGTTACCGCGCCAACAAACGCCTGCTGGCGTTCCTCCTCGCTGGTAACCGGCGCGGTATTGGCATACACCGGCATATAAAGAACGGCGCCGACCTGGGTGTCCTCGTCGGTCTCCGACTTCAACCTAAGCGGTGCCGATAACACCGCTTCACCGCTGCGCCGCGCGTGATAAACCGCCTTGCGCCGCAGCTCTTCGGACAGCACGTCAAAGCCCAGGCCGCGACGATTGCGCCAGTCCAGTGGGCTGATGTAGTCGGCAATCAGGTACTCATCGCGCTCACCACTGGGGAACACGCGAAAATCCTTGCGCCCCTCAGCCCTCTCGCCGTCTACAAACGCCGCCAGCTCGGGCCCACGTAAATAACGCGCCCAAGCCACCGATTGAATGCCGGGATAGCGATCCTGCAACTGCAATTGGTCCGTGGCGCGCATCCACTCTTCAGCGCTGACCTGATCACTGCCAGCCAGCAGCCCGGCCATACCGCGCAGCACCATCTCATAGGCACGCATGCGCTCGGTGACGCTCTGCTGTACATCATCCACGGCAATGCTAAAGCGCTGTTCCTGCTCGCGTCGGTTATTGGCCTCCAGTTCCTGCCACTGCCACACCACCAACACGCCCAACCCCGCCATCAACCCAAGCGCCACCAGATACGGCAGCCAAGGGCGGCGAGAATGAAATCCGCGGTTATCGTCCATGTACGCTCCTGATCCTGCGCCAGCCCTACCCCACGGTAATGGCCCGGCCAGCAATGACCCGTCTGGGTCATTGCGCTGAGTCTAGACAGGAAATCGAAGACAGGCGCTTTGCCATCAAAAGATGATTAACAAGACAGGTTTTGTCGGGACACATGGGTAACACCGGGCGCGCCCTGCCTCTTCACTAATCCGTTAATCCGGTTTTCTCCAACGGCGGGATACGGGCCGCAGGCAAAAAAAAGGCCCCCTAAGAAGGAGGCCCTGTTACTTACTGATGGGCTTATTGCGGGTACTGCTGATACCCCTGCTGCGGCACCTGCTGATACTGCTGAGGTTGCTCATACGGCTGCGGCTGTTGCTGTTGCGGCAACGGCTTCAAATTAACCTCCACCCGGCGGTTCTGCGCTCGCCCATCGGGCGTATCGTTCGTCGCGATCGGCTGATCCGGCCCATTGCCGCGTGTCGACAAGCGCGAGCCGTCCACGCCTTGCGAAGTCAGGTAACCGGCCACACTGGCCGCGCGGCGCTGGGACAAATCCATATTGTGCTGGCGGCTGCCGGTGCTGTCGGTGTAACCAACAATCTCAATACTGTTCTGGTTGTACTGTTTGAATGAGTTGGCCAAGTTATTCAGCGGCGTATAAAAGTTGGCGGCGATGTCGGACGAGTCGGTGGCAAAAGTGATATTGCCCGGCATGATCAGCTTGATCTGGTCGCCCTCACGCTGCACCTGCACACCAGTGCCCTGCATGCTGCGGCGTAGCTCGGCTTCCTGCTTGTCGGCGTAGTAACCATAACCGGCGCCCGCCGCACCGGCGACCGCAGCGCCAATCAGCGCACCTTTGCCACGGTTGTTATGGTCGATCAGGGCACCAGCAGCGGCGCCGGCCAGGGCACCGATACCGCCGTACTTGGCGGTTTTGTTCGAACTCGGCGGCTGGTTGTCATAGGGGTTTTGCGAAGCACAGCCAGCCAACAGCGCAACGGCAGTAGCGGCAATCATCAGGCGACTGAAGGTAAACATGGACGAGGTACTCCTAAAGCGTGGTCCGCCCCGCTGGGCGGACCGCTGTTGGAGTTTAAAGTTAGCTGAAAATTCCCTGACGCCCGGCGCGCAACATGCAGTCAATGGGCGTCCGGCGATGGCGCTGCTGGCATAGCCATTTTGCGCATCAGTGGCACCATGGCGATGGCGATCACAAAGCAAACCATGATGCTGAGAAACGCGTCGGCATAGGTTTGCGTCTGCGCTTCGCGCAGGGTCAACCGGAACAGCTGTTGCAGGCTGCCGGTTGCGGCATCTTCAGCCCCCACGCCTAACGCCTGCAGGTTGCCGCCGATTTGCGCCAACCAATGGTTCATCGCTTCGTTGCCCGCATTCAGGTGCTCAGCCAAACGCTGGAAATGCAGGTTGGTGCGGTCATTAAGAATGGTCGCGCAAGCAGCAATACCCATGGCGCCGCCCAAGTTGCGCATCAGATTAAACAGCCCGGAGGCATGCTTGAGCCGCGCCGGCGCCAGGCTGCCGAGGGCCAGCGTTACCGTCGGCGGCACCGTCAGTTGCTGCGCCATACCGCGCAACGCTTGCGGCAGCATCAGCTCAGCCGCGCCCCAATCGTGAGTGATGGCGCTGAAATCCCACATGGAAATGGCGAACAACGACAGGCCAATCATCATGATCCAGCGCATATCCAAGCGCGCCGCGAGAATGGCGTAGAGCGGAATGGCCAAAATCTGAAACACCCCGGTGGAAAACACCGCCAAGCCAATCTGCAACGCGCTGTAGCCGCGCACATGGCCGAGAAATAACGGCGTCAGATAAATAGTGGCAAACAGGCCAATGCCGGTGACAAACGAGAAAAAACAACCAAGGGCAAAGTTGCGTTCTTTAAGCGCGCGCAGGTCGACCACCGGGTTATGGAATGTCAGGCTGCGCCAGAGAAAGGCCATGCCGCTTAGGCCGCAAATCCAGGCAGTGGTGAGAATGGTCTGATCGCTAAACCAGTTCCAACGCGGTCCTTCTTCCAGGGTGTATTGCAGGCACCCGAGAAACAGCGTCATCAACACAATGCCCAGGTAGTCGGCGCCGCGCAGCAGCGAGAAATCATGCTCGTCGATACGCACCAGCAGCGGCACCGCCACGGCGACAAAAATGCCCGGCACCAGGTTGATATAAAACAGCCAGTGCCAGGAGTAATTGTCGGTAATCCAACCGCCAATCGTTGGCCCCAAGGTCGGTGCCAGCGAAGCCAAGGCGCCAATGGTGGACGCCGCCAGCACCCGCTGCTTGCCATCAAAAAACAAGAACACGCTGGTAAATACCAACGGAATCATCGAGCCGCCCAAAAAGCCTTGCAGGGCGCGAAAGGCGATCATGCTCTGGATATTCCATGCCACACCGCAAAGCAGACTGGCCAGGGTGAACCCCACTGCCGAGGCGCAAAACAGCCAACGCGTAGACAGCACCCGCGACAGCCAGCCCGACAACGGAATTACCACAATCTCGGCAATCAGATAGCTGGTTTGCACCCAGGCCGTTTCATCGGCGCCGGCCGACAGCCCGCCGCCAATGTCGCGCAGCGAGGCGGAGACAATCTGGATATCCAGCAAGGCGATAAACATACCCACGCACATACTGGCGAAGGCTAACGTCTTCTGCAGCGTACTCATCGACGCCGGATTAAACGGCACCGCTGCCGTGCTCACAGCGCAGCCGCCTGAACCACCGGCTCGACCGGCTGGCTATGGGTATCGACTTCAACGATGACCGACAACCCCGGCCGCAAGTGACCGAGCACACCATCAGCGTCATCCAGATGAATACGCACCGGCACGCGCTGCACGATCTTGGTGAAGTTGCCGGTGGCATTCTCCGCCGGCAACACACTGAACTGCGCGCCCGTGGCCGGCGCCAGGCTACCCAAGTGCCCATGAAACTCACGCCCAGGCAGCACATCGGCACGAATGCTCACCGCCTGGCCAGGCAGCATGGCGGCCAGTTGGTCTTCCTTAAAGTTCGCGTCAACCCACAAGCCACGGGCCGGCACCACCACCAACAACTGCGAGCCGGCCGCAGCAAACGCCCCGACCCGCGCCTTGCGGTTGCCAACCACGCCGTCCACCGGCGCACGGAGCTCGGTGTAGCTCAGGTTGAGTTGAGCGATATCACGGTCGGCCTGAGCCTGCATCAGCGCAGCGCGGGCTTGTTGCTTTTGCGTGGCGATGACGTCGAGCTGACGTTGCGCGGCCAACAGTGTGGCTTGGGCGCGAGCATGTTCGGCCTGCGCGGTTTTGAAGGTCGCCTCCGCACGCTGCGCACTTTCCACCGACACCGCCGAACGCTGCACCAGGCGTTGGTAGCGTAGGTGGTCGGCGCCTGCACGGGTCATTTCCGCCTGGGTAGCAGCGATGCTGGCGCGGGCCTGGGCGATCAGCGCTTGTTGCAGCTGCGCGGTGGCGTCCAGATTGGCCAGCAGCGCATCTTCGGCGGCCACCGCACCTTCAGCCTTGAGCAGGCCGGCGCGGTAGTCGCGATCATCAATGCGCGCCAGCAGGTCACCGGCGTGCACCAGCTGGTTGTCGGTCACCCGCAACTCGCTGATATAGCCAGCCACCTTGGAGCCAATCACCGTTACGTCGCCGCCGACATAGGCATCGTCGGTCTCTTCAATAAAGCGCCCCGCCGTCCACCAGTGATTCGCATAGAAACCCAGCCCCACCAGCGCGCCAATCACCACAACGGGCCCGACCAGACGCTTGATCAGGCTGCGCGTGGGCTTAACCGGCTGCAGCGTGGCGCTCGGCAGTTCGCCGGTGGTGATGCTGTTCATGGCGGGGTGTCCTGTCTGGCAAGTTGCAAATGGGTGCATTGAAGCGGTTTTACCGAGCGGCAATTCGCTTTACATTTCACCCAACATATAACTTGTCAACAGTAAGGTTCAAGTAACGTTTTTTGCTTTCAGGACCAACGGCGAAACCCGCACTTAACGGCGCGGGCTCTTTCAGTTAGGGAAATAGATGAAGCGCTTAAGCGCGGATATATGGGTTTTCGCGCATCTCATCGCCCAAGCGGGTATCAGGACCGTGCCCCGTCACCACCGTGGCGTCCTCATCCAGCGTGTACAACCGCTGCTTGATCGAGCGCTCAATCGTCGGGTAATCGCCACCCCACAAATCGGTACGGCCAATACCACGGCGAAACAGCGTATCGCCGGCAATCAACAACTTGGCCTCAGGAAACCAAAAACTCATCGACCCCGGCGTATGCCCAG
>NZ_JBBNAH010000191.1:0-5122 GCF_037994325.1 Pseudomonas sp. | reverse complement strand
TACCGCGCCGCCAAAGGTGATCACGGTGACGAACTCAGCTGAAGCCGGAAGGCTCAGTAACACCAACAGCAGGCCGAGCAGGCGGCGCAGGTAAACCATAGATAGTCCCTTATTTTTTAAGTAGCAGTACGCCGCGCAGGTTAGCCTCGAATACATCCGGCACCAACAGCCAGAGCAAACGCAAAAAACCACCTATGTCACAACTATTACAAGTGTCTGGCATGGGGGTATTGGCTCGGAGGGTGTGCGATGCGCACCAAGCGATATTCCGGAGGACGCTCTGGTGCGCACAGCCCGTAGGTTGGGTTGACGAAGGAAGCCCAACAATTGGGGGCGGGGCAAATTTGTTGGGCTTCGCGTTGCTCAACCCAACCTACGGGGAGATGTGGTTGTAGGGGGCTGCGCGCACCACGGCATCACCGTTGCCTGATTACCTACGGCTGCCATAAGGTTTTCTCACCATCGAGCTTGCGGTTGAGAAAGCTGGCGGCGCTGATCAAGGCCAGGTGGCTGAGGGCTTGCGGGGTGTTGCCCAGGTGATGGCCGTGGGCGTCGAACTCTTCGGCGTACAGGCCCAAGGGGTTGGCAAAGCGCAGCAGTTGTTCGAATTCCAGCTGGGCTTTTTCCACTTGGCCGGCGCGGGCCAGGCATTCGACGTACCAGAAGGAGCAGGCGGTGAACGCGCCTTCGTCGCCGCTAAGGCCGTCGTCGTGGCTGTCGTCGTTGCGGTAGCGATAAACCATACCGTCGCGCATCAGGGTATTTTCGATGGCTTTCAGCGTGGCCAGCCAGCGCGGGTCGCTGGCACCGACGAAACGTACCAGCGGCATCAGCAGCATGGCGGCGTCGACGTTACGCCCGCCTTGGTATTGCACAAAATGGCCGAGATCGGCGTTCCAGAAGTTGTCCCAGATATCGTCGTGAATCGCTTGCCGTTCTTTCACCCAACGGTCGAAGGGCGCCGCCAGGGAGCGCTTGAAGGCCAGGCGCAGGGCGCGGTCGAGCGCCACCCAGGACATCAACCGCGAGTGCAGGAAGTGCTGGTCGGCGCCGCGCATTTCCCAAATGCCGACGTCTTTTTCCCGCCAGTGCTCGCACACGTAGTTCACCAGCCGTGTCGCGCTTTGCCAGCCGTCATGGGAAATGGCGTTGCCGTATTTATTGGCCAGGTACACAGCGTCCATCAGCTCGCCGTAGATATCCAATTGCACCTGTGTGTAGGCCTCGTTGCCGATGCGTACAGGCGTGGAGCCGGCGTGGCCGGCGAGGTGCGTCAGGTTTTCTTCCGGCAGCTCTTCACGACCGTCCAGGCCATAGAGAATGCCCAGTGTGTTGGCTTCATCGCAGCAATCGCCCATGCGCCCGTGTACCCAGTGCATAAAGGCGTTGGCTTCGTCTTGGTAACCCAGGCGCATAAAGGCGTAGACGGTAAACGAGGCGTCGCGAATCCAGGTGTAGCGGTAGTCCCAATTGCGCTCGCCGCCGATGGTTTCCGGCAGGCCAAACGTGGCCGCCGCGATAATGCCGCCATGCTTGCGCGAGGTGAGTAGCTTGAGCGCCAGCGCCGAGCGGTTGACCATTTCCCGCCAGCGCCCGCGGTAGTTGGATTGCCCGCTCCATTGGCGCCAGAACGCCACGGTTTCAAATAAATAGCGTGGGCACTGACCCGCGTTAACGCTGGGGTCGTCGATGCCGCCCAAGACGAATTCGACCACATCACCCTGCTTGAGCGCGAACTCAGCCACGGCGGCCTCGCGCTCCACCCGTAGTTCGGTGGTAGCTGAAAGGCGCATTCCGGGCTGGCCGCTGGCTTCAAAACAGACGGTGTCACCGTCCATACCTACGCGCATGGTGGCGCGGCTGTAGTCCAGGCGTACCCGACAGCGCATGCGCACCGTGGCGCTGCCGTGGCGTGACTCGATGCGCCGCACTACGCGGGGCAGGTCGTCGGCGTGTTGGCCGATGGGCATCAAATCGGTGATTTCCACCACCGCGTCTTTGCTGATCCAGCGCGAGAGCAACACGTTGGTGTCGGGCTGGTAAATTTGCTCACGACGGGCGTCTGGTAGGTCGGGGGCTAGCTGAAAAATCCCGGCTTCGTTGCTGTCGAGCAGGGCACAGAACACCGAAGGGCTGTCGAAATCCGGCCAGCAAAAGAAGTCGATGCTGCCGGTGTCGGCCACCAAGGCGGCGCTGCGCATGTCGCCGATGATGCCGTGGTTTTCGATAGGGTTTTGCGCCTCGTCCGTGTGCTTAGCCATTGTCACGAAACTCCGGATACAGGCTCATGCCGCCATCAATCACCAAGCTGGTGCCGTGCACGTAATCGGATAAATCAGACGCCAGCCACACCACAGCATTGGCCACATCTTCGGCCTCGCCTACGCGGCCATAGGGGATCAGCTCTAGCAGTTTTGCCTGTGCAGCGCCCTCGGTGGCTTCTTCATTGATCGCCGTACGAATGGCGCCGGGGGCGATGCTATTGACGCGAATTTTCAGCTCGCCGACTTCCTGGGCAAGGGTGCGCATCAACATATCCACGCCGCCTTTGGACGCCGCGTAATTGGCATGCCCGGCCCACGGAATAACCTGATGCACCGAACTCATATGAATGATTTTGCCCATGGCTTTGGACACCCCGGGGCGCATGCCCTGAGCAATAAACTGGCGCAGCGCGGCGCGGGCGCAGAGAAATTGGCCGGTAAGGTTGACGCCGATTACCGTGTTCCAATCTGCCAGGCTCATCTCGGTAATGGGCGCATCTTTTTGCAGCCCCGAGTTGGCCAGCAAAATATCCAGCTGGCCAAAGCGGCTAAGGGTTTGTGCGAACAGGCGTTCAACCTGATCTTCTTGCGAGATATCCGCGCCGACGGCAATTGCCTGGCCGCCTTCTGCGACGATCTCGGCCGCGAGTGCTTCAGCCGGTTCCGCCTGCGAGTGGTAGTTGATCACCACACTGGCACCTGCGGATGCCAACGCCCTGGCCGCTGCGGCGCCCAACCCGGAACTGGCGCCAGTTACCAGGGCTACCTGCCCCTGCAAGGAAATACGCATGCCTACCTCTCTTCAAATCAGCCTTTAAAAGCTGACCGGTGGGCGGGGGAGAGGTTCAGGGGTTTGCTTCTGTCGTATTTACGCAGCTGCCCACGACGGCTTGAAGGAGTATGCCCTTATTAAACCGCCACCACCGGAGGGCCGTAGGCAATCAGGTTTGCATCCGAGGTCAGCAGCGGCATACCTTCTTTGATGGCGGTAGCTAATAGCAGACGATCAAACGGGTCTTTGTGCACCGTGACAATATTGGCCACCGTCAAAGGATGTTCCGAGGAGACAAGCAGCTCCCGATACCCGTTAGTTACCAAGCTGTGTTTTAGAAGGTCGGCTGGTATGCCAATGCGGTCACCTTTGATCACCGCTTCCCAGATGCTTGCAGGGCTGAAGTACAGTTCGTTGTTTTCATCATCAATGATGGCTTTCGCCGCGTCAGAGAGTTCCGCCGAGTCAAGAGCGGCCCAAATCAAGACGCAGGTATCAAGCAGATACTTCATTCCTTGCCCTCAAACAGATCAACGATCTCGCTGTCCATGGCGGTAAACGCGGCAGCGTCGAACGTGAATCCTAACCCGGCCAAAAAGCCCCGACGCTTGCCTTTGGTTGGCGCGTCTAGTGGCACGATCTTGACCATCGGCCGCCCAGCCTTGGCGATGATGATCGAAACGCCCACTTCAGCCACCTCATCTACCAAGCGTGACAGGTGAGTCTTCGCTTCATGAATGTTGTGTACCGCCAAGCCAGTGGCGATGTCCTTTTTTACGGTGCTCATGGGGTGCGTCCCATCAGGGTTGGTTGAGTTTGGTTAGTTTAGTTTGGTGGGTAAACTAAGCAAGCGCTTTTTGCGGTGTGTGTTGCAAGCTAAGAAAGAGATGTGCGAGGGACCAATCTCTGAATTTCCTATCTGTTTTTCGGACTAGTGCGGCAGCAGGCTGACTCAGCCCTCGCGCACCTGAAAGCGCTTGCGATAAGCCGCTGGCAATAGCCCGACGCGTTGCTGAAACAACCGGCGAAACGAGTTGCTGTCTTCATAGCCGACTTTGTAGGTGATGCTGTCCAGGCTCATGCGCGTGGATTCGAGCAGTTGCTTGGCTTTTTCCAGGCGCAGGGTTTGCAGGTAGGCGATGGGCGTATAGCCGGTGGCTTCTTTAAAGCGGCGTTTGAAGTTACGTACGCCAAAGCCAAATTGTTCGGCCAGGTTGTCGATCAGCAGGGGTTCGGCGAAGTGTTTTTCCAGCCAGTTTTGCACCCGCAGAATGTCGGCATCGCCGTGGCTTTTGGGCAGCGACCACATCACGTACACCGACTGTTCGCTGCGCACAGTGTCGATAAGCAGGTACTTGCCGCAGGTTTGCGCCAGTTCCAGCGATGCAAAGCGGCGTACCAAGTGCAGCAACAAATCCATCGCCGCGCTGGCGCCGCCGGAGGTGATAACCCGGTTGTCTTCGCAAAGGATTTGCCCGTCGTCGAGCAGAACCTGGCCATAGCGACGGCGAAAGTAGTCGGCGAATGCCCAGTGGGTGGTGGCGTGCAGGCCGTTTAGCAAACCGGCTTCGGCCAGCATAAATGCCGCAGTGCACATCGACGCCACTACGGCGCCCGCCGCGTGTTGGTTGTTAAGCCAGGCGGCATAGGCGGGGAAGGCCGGTAAGGCTTGTTTGAGGGTGAACAGGAAGCCGGGAATCAACACCAGGTCGGTGTCGGCGATGGCGTCGATAGCGCAATGCACCTGCATTACTTGGCCGGTTTGCGAGGTCACACTGGCGCCATCCAGTGAAGCGGTCACTACATCAAATAGCGGTTGCTCGGTCTCGGCAAAGCCGTTGGCGGCACTTAACACTTCCAGGGCGATATTGGCGCTGGCGGCAGAGCAGTGATCGGCCAAGAGCAGGGTGACGTGCATAAATGAACCTGTTGCGGTTTTCGCATGGAAAAAGTCATTTGTGCACCTGCTGGCACCTGAGCGCAATACCTAAGATGCCGCCATCCCACACTGATTGGCGTCGTTATGAATCTCTGGTTCCGTTTGTTTCTTATGTTGTTGCGTCGACCGTGGCGCAAACCTGTAGCG
>NZ_JBBNAH010000190.1:0-1732 GCF_037994325.1 Pseudomonas sp. | reverse complement strand
TTTTTTGCGGCGTTGGCCATTTAAAACGCTACGCCTTTCCTGCTAGCCGTCAGCGAGGTTTCCCCATTGTCGACGACAGTGGATTGAGTACTCCCGTCTAGCGAAGATTTGTTCCCCTCTCCCGCTTGCGGGAGAGGGGCTAGGGGAGAGGGCAGAGCTAGACGAGGTCTCAGCCCGCTAACGCTTAAACACCAACAGCGTGCCCCAGCCATACAACATCGCATTCTGTTCGCTACGCGTAACGCTAAACGTCATGCGCGGAATATGTAGGGTGCCGGTGAGCTTGCCGGTTTTTCTCTCGAGGATGCGCAACAGGCTGTTGTCGAAATCAATCGCCAGCAGATTCGCGCCGCTGAATTGCAGCGCATTGATGCCAGGGCTGCCGAGCCCGGTGGTGCTCCACAGTTCATTGCCGGTCAGCGGGTCGATGGCCTGCATCTTGTCGCCCAGTTCGATGTAGCTGAACACCACCGGACCATAAGGCTCGAGGTTGATGTTGGCGTTCTCGTCGTAGCGGTAGGTGGCGAGCGTACTGCCGGTTTTTACGTCGAGGGTGAGTATTTGCGAGCCGAGGCGGTCTTGGTAAAACACCCCGGCGCCAATGGTCAGTTCGCCACTGTCGCCCAGTTGTTGCTGCCAATGTTGTTTGCCGTCGGCCACCCCATAGGCGTGCACGGTGTAGGTCCGGTCGGTTAATAGCAGGGTGTTTTGGTACAACTGCAAGGTGTACAGCTCGTAGCTCGGCGGGGTGATGCGCCAGCGCTCAGTCAGAGTGCGGGTGTCGAGGGCGACGACGTCTTTGTAGTTGTCGATAAACACCAGCAGGTCGCCGGCTACCAGCCAGTCGGTGACGGTGTCTGCCTGCTCGTGCACGCTGACCAGCTTGCCAGTGGTGCGGTCGTGGGAGCGGATGCGGTGGTCAAAGGCTGTCGTGGTGAGGACGCGGTCGCTGGTTACCAGCACATTGGTGATCGGGTCGCCGCCGGCATGGGTCCACAAGGCTTTGCCGGTAGTGAGATCGACGGCATACAGGAAGCCGTTGCCGCTGATGAAGTAGCCGGTGTCATCCGCGCTGGCGCGCAGAATCAGGGCGTCGGTCTGGTCGGTGTAAGCCCAGTTCAGCCAGGTGGGCGCGGGCTGCAAAGCGCTGAGCGTCAGGCGCGAAAGCAGGTTGACGCTGCTGGCGGGCACGCCCTCGACGTTGTCGTTCTCGGCAGGTTCAGAGGGCGCTGTGCAGGGCTTTTCTTGCGCCGTGACCTGCCCGCTGTCGCTGCCGCACAAGAACACTTCGGGTTGGCCGCAGCCGGCCAGCAAAGCCAAGGTAAGAACGAGCAGGCCGATGCGCATCGACGAATCCTTGCGTGGATACCCATCCCATGGGCGACGGCGAAGTGTAAGCGAAAGACTGAGGCAGGTGCTGTGCGCACCTGCGCGTAAGACGCTAGATTCTGGGCCCCCGCCTGCGCGGGGGCGACGGCTGTTTTTGCTATCACTCCCGTCATCCCCGCGTAGGCGGGGATCCAGAATTGCCAGCCGTACGCATTGCCGGGCGTAGCACAGCCCCGCCTTGCACCGCGAAAATCTGCGACAATCCGCCCCCGCCTTTTTTTTGATTGTTGCCCACCCGCCAATGACCGACGCCGCGCCCACCGTTGACACCCTGCTAAAGAACCTCGATCAGGCCCTGGTCGCCGACCGCCATCGCTTGCGCCGCCAGTTGCATGAACTGCGC
>NZ_JBBNAH010000189.1:0-4895 GCF_037994325.1 Pseudomonas sp. | reverse complement strand
GTACTGGGCCGCACGCCGAGCGCCTTGTTCGACCGTAGCCTTGACGGCTACAGCCTGCTGCAACCTGGCGATCGCGTGCGTTTTGCGCCGGTCAGCCATGCCGAATTTATCCGCCTGGGTGGCGACGACACGCCGCTGGAGGCACTGCCATGAACGGCCTGCTGATCGAACACAGCACGCCGCTGGTGCAACTGCAGGATGCCGGCCGTTTTGGCGTACGGCACCTGGGCGTTACCCAGGGCGGGGCGGCGGATTGGTTGTCGATGTCCTGGGCCAATTACTTGCTCGGCAATCCGCTGGATGCACCGGTAATAGAAATCTGCCTGGGCGGCTTGGACGTTCTGCTGCAACGCGACACCTGCTTAGCCATTACCGGCGCCGACCTGGCGGCCACGCTGGATGGCCAACCGCTTGCACCCTGGCAAAGCGTAAGCGTACGCGCTGGCCAGCGCCTGCGTTTCGCCCACCCCAAACAAGGCATGCGCGCCTACTTGGCTGCGCCTGGCGGCTTTAACGGCCCGCCAACGTTGGGCAGTTGCGCCACCGTCAGCCGCGAGGAATTAGGCGGCTTGCATGACGATGGTCAGGCGCTGATCGCTGGTGATGAATTGAACTGGCCCGGCGCAGCACCCAACCCACGGCAACTGGAAAAACGCCTGACCCCCGACCTCAGCCTAAACACACCGCTGGACCTGGTACTGGGCGCACAAATCGGCGACTTCAGCGGCCAAGCCTTATTCGACCTCTTCAACCGCCCCTGGCAACTCGACACCCGCGCCGACCGCATGGGCATCCGCCTGCTCGGCCCAACCTTGCACTACCAAGGCAAAGCACTGATCTCCGAAGGCATTCCGCTCGGCGCCATCCAAGTGCCACCGGACGGGCAACCCATCGTCCTGCTCAACGACCGCCAAACCATCGGCGGCTACCCCCGCGTCGGCGCGCTAACCCCAGAAGCCCTGGCACGGCTGGCACAAGCACAGCCGGGGGACCGTTTACAGCTTTCGCCAGTCTTGCAAGCCAATGCCGAAGCCAAACATTTGCAGCTATTGCGGCAGTGGCAAGGCACCTGATTACCCTACAACGCCGGCCCGCTGGGCCTCGCCTACGGCTCACCGAACGCGGCCCGACCCAACCTACGGACTGCTCTTGATCTACCGCTCTTGATCTACCCGCCCCATTAGCGCAGGCCGAGTGGAGTCGTTGCGTAGGGGCGTGAGCGGCAGGAGCCGCGAAAGGCGTGGGGCCAGGGATGGCCCTGCACGCCGCCCCCTGGAGCGGCGACGGAGCGAGGGAAGTCGCAGCGCAGCGGAGACCCAAGGTTGGGGCAAGCCCTTTTGCTTACTTTTGCGGCGACTGGCAAAAGTAAGTCGCGCGTAAGGCGCGAAAAAAAACGTTCAGCTCATGCGGTTACGTTGGAGAACCACAGAAACCAAACCCTCACCCCAACCCTCTCCCGCAAGCGGGCAGAGGGAGCCGATCTTTGGGAGGCAGCCCTCACCTTATGACGCAACATCGCCAATAAAAAAGGCAGCCCGAAGACTGCCTCTTCACTCACGCCGCACGTTAGTCAGGAGACCGCCTGGTGCGCGAAGCAGCGGCCACTACGGCACCAACTCAAACCCACCACTGCCCAACCGCTCACCATTCACCAACACATGCACCGCATGCCACCCGTAATAATGCTTACGGGTCGTCAGCTCACGAATCTGCTGACTACGCGCCAGCACCACCAAGGCCCCCGGCGCCAGGTCGAGAGTCTTCAGCTTAAACACCTTGTACCCCGTCTTACCGCCAGCCCGAACGTAATCAATGGCGTAGTCCACCACCAGGCGTTGGGGCTTGTCGCTGGTAGATTTCAGGTTAAACGACAGGGTCATGCTCTGCCCCAGTTGCAGCACTTCAGGCGTAACCCGCAAGGCCAGCAGGTCAACCTGCGCCGGCTCGCCCGCGCCAAGCAAGGCCAAGGCACGTCGGTCGCCCTTTTTGATCAGGCTGCGCAGGGCGTGGCGAGTGATCCATTGCGTGCGTGGGTCATCCAGAGTCCAGCTTTCCAATTGCGCCAACAGCAGAGCCGGGTGGTCTTTGCTGATGTCGTTAAGGTGGTTGGCCACCGACTTGCGCACATACAGGCTCGGGTCGGCTTTCAGGGCGTCGAGTATCGGCCAGGCCAACATCGGCTCGGCTTGCATCCGCAGCAGGCGAAACGACCAGGGCAGGCGCGGCCGGCTGCCTTCACTGGCCAGGCGGCGCACATGCTCGTTATCGTCGTGCGCCCATTCGGTCATCTGCGCCAGGGCACGTTCGAAGTCCAGCACCAGGAAGTGGCGAATTGCGAATTCGGCCGAGCCAAAGCAGGTGAAGTATTTAAGCGCCTGCATCGACAGGTCGAAGTGTTCGAGCCCGTAATTGGCTACGTAATGCGGCAGGCACAGGGTGACAAAACCACTGTTCAAACGCGGCGCCAAGTCTTGAAGAATGCCCAGTGCCGTGGGGAAATCTGCGGGCAGGGTGGCGTGCAGACTTTCACTCACCCGCGCCAAGCGCTGCATCAACGACAGCTCATCCAGCCCGGCGCTGGCCAGTTTTAAAAAGCGTTTGTGCGCGAACGCCGGGTACACCGCCAGGGTTTCATCGGCGATGTGCTGCAAGCGTTTGCGGTTAAAGATTTCCTTGAGGGCGGGCGCGGCGGTGTCGGCGGAACTCATAGGAATCCTTCTTAGGCGTGGAGTAGGGCAAGTCTACTAAGTGTGTAAGACATACCGTACATCGGTTAACTCACATTTATGTTCCGGCAAAGCACAGCGGTGAGTGGCGCTACGCCTGGGTTGGTGCCACTCTCAAGGCGTAGCCCCCGCTGTTGGATACCCAGCATGACTGGTCAGGGCTTGAGTTCCGGGCAGCCGAACGCCATATAACAGGTGTTCGCCCACTCGCTGTAATGCCCACTCGCTGTTTAGAGAGGATCAAACGATGAAAATGTGGCTACACACCTTGGCTTGGAAACTGTCTGTTCTGTTGGGCGCCAAACGTCTGCAACCGATCCCGATTCCGACCGAAGAGCAACAGCGTCGCATGGCCGCCCAGCGGCGTAGACGCTAACCCGCAATACCGCCGGCCAGCGCCTCTCACACTCGGGAGGCGCGTTCGTTTCTGCTGGCCGATTATGTCCCTCGTTTGGCGCCAAGCGTGACTCCAGCAGCCTATGCCCCAGTGCTAGCATCCCGGTCTCTTTTCAGGGGAGCAGCAGGCGATGGACCGACTGATTCAGGCCGATGGCCAAGCGCACTTCGGTATCTTTCCCCACGCCGTTGGCGACGTTAACTACCGCGATTACGACCTGCGTACGCCCATGGGCCGCCAGTTAGGCGCCCTGAGCAAGTGGCGACGCTTTCATCAATTCCAATACTTTGGCCTGCTCAGCGACCAGCTTATCGGCGGCTGCGCCTTGGCGAATTTGAGCCTGACCGGCATCGGCTTTGTCTACCTGTTCCATCCCGCCAGCGGGCGCATGGTCAAGCGCCAATTTAAATTGCCGCTGAGCATCGGCACGCAGTTTTCCCAACAACCCAATAATGGCGTGTGCGAGTTGCACAGCGGCAAAAACCTGCTGCGCCTGGAAAACGTGGATGGGCACAAACGCCTGTGGGTGGAGCTGGACGACGGCACGCGTATCGACGCCAGCTTTAATGAAAACGAGCCTGCCTTTCAGCCCATGTGCCTGAATACGCCCATTGCCAGCAATGGCTGGGTGTATGCGCAAAAGGTCGCGGGGGTGCGCTGCGTTGGAACGGTAAAGAGTGCCTTGGGCGATTTTGATCTCGGCGGCATCAATGCCTTTGCCCACCACGATTGGTCTGCCGGTTATATGCGCGCGGAAACGTTTTGGAACTGGGCCTGCTTGTCCGGCCAGGTAGGCGCGCAGCGGGTGGGGCTGAATCTTTCGTGCGGGGTTAACGAAACCAGCTTTACCGAGAACTGTTTTTGGCTGGATGGCGAGCTGATCAAGGTCGATACCGTGCGCTTTGACTTCGATCGCCAGAACCCCATGGCGCCTTGGCGCGTGCAGTCGTTTGACGGCCAGGTCGAACTGCATTTCGAAGCCCGTGGCTTGCACCAAGAGCGGCTTAACCTCGGATTTCTCGCCAGCAATTTCAAACAGATCTTTGGCCAATTCCGCGGCGAACTCAGGCCAAAAGGGCGGCCAAGTATTGCTATCGACAATCTGTGGGGCTTTGTTGAAGACCAATATGTGAAGTGGTAGCGGGGCGCTCGCCAGCGTTTAACGCGTTATTTTCTCTGGAATAAACGTACTAAGTCTTACCTCTCAATGTCTTCCACTTTGCCTAAGGTTATGGTTAGCTGGCTAATTATTAGGATTAGCTGTGATCAAGAGCCTTTTTATGCCCCACACCGATCAACACCGTTTTGGTATGCAACTGGCGCAATTGTCCCGTTCCTGGCGCGCCGAGTTGGACCGTCGTTTGGCAGGCCTCGGCCTGTCCCAGGCGCGCTGGCTGGTACTGCTGCACCTGGCGCGGTTTCACCAAGAACTACCCACCCAACGCGAGTTGGCACAAAGCGTAGGCGTTGAAGGGCCGACCCTGGCGCGCTTGCTGGATAGCCTGGAGTCGCAAGGCTTGGTCAGCCGTCAGGCGGTAGCGGAGGACCGTCGGGCGAAAAAAATCTGCCTCAGTGATTCTGCGCGCCCGCTTATTGAACAGATTGAGGCCATATCCAATCAACTTCGCTTGGAGTTGTTTGCGGGTATTGATGAAGAAGAAATTCGCCGTTGCCAGTTAGTGCATGCGCGTATTTTGAGCAACTTAGAAAAACGTTAACTGCCTCTTTCGGTAGCGAGCGCAAAGCAAGCGCCCTGGTCCGCGTACTGGGTC
>NZ_JBBNAH010000188.1:0-10072 GCF_037994325.1 Pseudomonas sp. | reverse complement strand
TGGTTTTCATCCGCAAAACCCTGCGCCAGATAGACATCAGGCAACGGACGACATGATCATCAACCCGTTACCCATGTCTCCCGACAGGTGTTACCCATGTCTCCCGGCTGAACACTGTGCGCACCAGGCAAACTCGCGACTAGCGCAGTGGTGCGCACAGCACACCCTACGAGTAAGCCGGCGCTATCAGTCGGTCTCAATCCGCGAGTGGGTACGGGTGTCTTTCATGGTTACGTAGACGATCAGCGACACCGCGATGCACGCCGTGACGTACCAGTAGTAACCACTTTCCATGCCGATGCTTTTAAACCACAGGGCGATGTACTCAGCAGTGCCGCCGAAGATCGACACGGTGAGCGCATAAGGCAAACCAACGCCCAGGGCGCGGATTTCGGTGGGGAACAGTTCGGCTTTAACTACGGCATTGATCGAGGTGTAGCCGCTGACGATGATCAGCGCCGCCATAATCAAAAAGAACGCGCCCAGCCAGGTTTGCACGGTGTGCAGGGTCATCAGAATCGGCACGGTGAACAGCGTACCGAGCACGCCAAAGGCGATCAGAATCGGGCGCCGGCCAATCTTATCCGACAGCCCGCCAATGATCGGTTGCAAGCACATAAACAAGAACAGCGTGGCCGCCGAAATACTGGTGGAGTCGCTGATGCTCATGCCGGCGGTGTTCACCAGGTACTTCTGCATATAGGTGGTGTAGGTGTAAAACGCCAAGGTGCCGCCCATGGTCAGGCCGACCACAGTGAGCAGTTCCTTGGGATGACGCAGCAGCGTGCGCATGGCGCTTTCTTTGGACTTTTCTTTCTTGGTAAACGACTCGGTTTCTTCCATGCCGCGACGCAGGTACAAGGCGACGATGGCGCACAGCGCACCGATGGCAAACGGAATACGCCAGCCCCACGCATACAGCTGCTCGGTAGTCAGCACCTGTTGCAACACGATCAGCACAGCCAGGGCTATCAGTTGCCCGGAGATCAGCGTCACGTACTGGAAGCTGGAGAAAAACCCACGACGTTCTTTGGTGGCCATCTCACTCAGGTAAGTCGCCGAGGTGCCGTATTCGCCACCCACCGACAAACCTTGCAGCAAGCGGGCGAACACCAACAGGATCGGCGCGCCAATGCCAATGGTGTCGTAGCCAGGGCTCAGGGCGATCAGCAGCGAGCCAAAGCACATGAGCAGTACCGAGGCCATCAACGCCGCCTTGCGGCCTTTGCGGTCGGCGTACAGGCCCATCAACCAGCCACCAATCGGGCGCATCAAAAAGCCCACAGCAAAGATGGCGGCGGTGTTCATCAGTTGTGCGGTGGAGTCGCCTGCGGGGAAAAAGGTTTTCGCGAAGTACAACGAGAAGGCGGCATACACATACCAGTCATACCACTCGACCATATTGCCGACCGAGCCGCTGAAAATCGATTTGATCCGGCTAGCGGTGGTTTTTGTCGCGACGGGCGCAGCAGTCGCGCCCAAGGGCAAGGCGTGTGAGTTATCCATGGCGGATCCTTTATCTAATTGTTGTTGTGGGGCGCAGCAGAGCGCGCCTGCCAGGGCTATAGCAGGAGCTGTGCCAGGGCGCAGAGGCCCGATTTAGAGGGGGTACAGCGAGGCCTATAAGCGGAAATCCGCTCATTGGGCAAAAGCTATAAGTGCAATTCCGCCGATCAGCCCAGGAACATTTCCCGGCTCAGGCCGTGGCGCTGAAGCTTTTCATTGAAGGTACGGCGCGGCAGTTGCAGCTCTTCGAGCACCGCCTTGATATCGCCTTTATGCCGGGTAAGGGCGGCGCGCAAACACTGCGCTTCAAAGGCTTCCTGCTGCGCGGCGAGCGATTGCCCAGGCGCTGTGCCGGCAGGCTCCGGCTCACCCAACCCCAACACCTGACGCTCGGCGACATTGGCCAGTTCGCGCACATTGCCGGGCCAATCGTGGCTCAGTAACTGGCTCAACCTTGGCCCACTCAACGGCGGCAGACTGCGCCCGAGTTTTTCCGCCGCGGCCTGGGCGAAGTGCGCATAGAGCATGGGGATATCTTCGCGCCGCTCACGCAACGGCGGCAGGCGCAACTCGGCGACATTCAGGCGATAGGCCAAGTCCTCGCGAAAGCGCCCGGCGCGGGCTTCATCAAGCAGATCCGGCTTGGTGGCGGCAACAATGCGCAGGTCCACGCTAATGCTCTGGTTCGAGCCCAGCCGCTCAAGTTTTTGCTCCTGCAATACGCGCAGCAACTTCACCTGCTGGGCCAGCGGCATGCTTTCAATTTCGTCGAGAAACACCGTGCCGCCATGGGCAAATTCCAGCTTGCCAATGCGCTTGCCCTGGGCGCCGGTAAAGGCCCCGCTCTCGTGGCCAAACAGCTCGGCCTCAAACAGCTGCTCGGGAATGGCGCCGCAGTTCAGCGCCACAAACGGCTTGCGCGCACGCGGGCCAAACTCATGCAAGCAGCGGGCAACCAACTCTTTGCCGCTGCCGGTTTCGCCACGAATCAACACGTTTACCGGCAATGCCGCCAGCTCCAACACCTG
The DNA here is from genome assembly GCF_037994325.1 of Pseudomonas sp. Taxonomy (GTDB): domain Bacteria; phylum Pseudomonadota; class Gammaproteobacteria; order Pseudomonadales; family Pseudomonadaceae; genus Aquipseudomonas. The sequence goes on along the minus strand of NZ_JBBNAH010000188.1, from coordinate 7,538 downwards.
GCGGCGCAGGGTCTGCAAACCGGGAGAAATCCCAAGCAGGCTGGCCTGCAGTTTACTTCGATGATCGGCCTGCTCATGCAACGCTCGGTTCTCCAGCACCAACCGGCGTTTCTCCAGGGCGCGGCGCAAGCTGTTGAGCAGCGCTTCCGGGCTGAACGGCTTTTCCAAAAAGTCGTAAGCGCCTTCGCGCATCGCCTCAACCGCCATCGGCACATCGCCGTGGCCGGTCAATAAAATCACCGGCAAATCCACATCCTGCTGCTGCAAACGCGCGAGCAACTCCAGGCCACCCATGCCCGGCATGCGCACATCGCTGAGCACCACCCCGGCGAAGTTCGCCGGCAATTGCGCCAGGCAATCCTCGGCGCGGCTAAACAACTGCACCTCAAAGCCCGACAGGCTCAGCCACTGCTGCACCGCCTCGCGAATACTGCGCTCGTCATCGACCAGAATTACCGACTTCAACATCACGCGTGGGCCTCCACATCAATCGGCAGGGTAACGGTAAAGCGCGCACCGTCAGCAACATTCTCAGCACTGAGTCGGCCGCCCAGCTCATGCACGATGGCAAACGATACCGCCAGCCCCAAGCCCAAACCATCGCCCACTGGCTTGGTGGTAAAAAACGGATCAAACACATTGGGCAAGTCGCTAGCGCTGATGCCGCCACCGCTGTCGGTAACGCTGAGCTGCCACTGTTGCCCGTCCGCCAGCAAGCGAATGTGCAGCTGCTTGCGCGGTTTGTCGCGCATCGCATCCAAGGCATTACGCAGCAAATTAATCAGCACTTGCTCCAAGCGAATCGCATCGCCGCGCACCGGCGCCGGACGGGTCAGTTGCACGTCACAGTCAATCTGCTCATCACGCAACCGCGCCTCCAGCAACTGCAATGCCTGGTCCACCACCGCCGCCATATCCAACGGCTCGCGCAAGCCGCTGGGGCTTTTGCGCGCAAAGGTTTTCAAATGGCCGGTAAGCGAAGCCATGCGCGTGAGCATCTCGTCCATCGGCTGCAAGGCCTGCACCGCGTCATCGCTGCGGCCGTGGCTAAGCAGCAAGCGCAACGTCGCCAACTGCATACGCTGCGCGGTGAGCGGTTGATTGATTTCATGGGCCAGCGCCGCCGACATCTGCCCCAACGCCGCCAACTTGGCCGACTGCACCAAGCCATCCTGCGCCGTACGCAAATCACGGGTACGCTCCTGCACCAAACGCTCCAACTCCTCACGGCTACGCTGCCGCAACTTGGCAAGGCGCCAGCGCTGGCTTAGAAACAACAACACAAATACCAACGTCAGCCACACGCCGGCCGCCGCCAGCGCGGCGTTGCGCAGATCCTCAAACGCCACCTGCGGGCGGCGCAGCAGATGCAGTGTCCAGCCCTCACCACTGAGCGGCAGCGACTCCCACAAATAACTGGCCCGCCCCTCAGGGCCCTCCACACGGGCAAGAAAACTACTGTCATCAAAGCGCGTAAGCGGCTCATGCACCAGCGGCGTGAGCGGCTGCTTGTCGTACTGGCGCGTGCTGTTCAACTCCGCCCAATCGGCAGCAGACAGCGTATTCAATAAGCGATAACGCCACCCCGGCCGGTTCGCAATAAACACCACCCCGCGCGCATCACTGACCAACAACGTATCGCTACCCTGCTGCCACTCACGCTCCAACTCCGGAAACTCCAACTTCACCACCATGGCGCCGAGAAACTCACCGCCCTCGCCCATCACCGCGCGGGACAAAAAGTACCCCGGTATTCCACTCGTCACCCCCACCGCATAAAACCGCCCCGAACCCTCGCTGCGGGTTTGCGTGAAATACGGGCGAAAGCCGTAATTGTGCCCAACGTAACTGCTCGGCAAGCGCCAATTACTGGCCGCCACGGCCAGGCCATTGCGATCCAGCAACTCCAACGTCGACGACTGCGCCGCGCCGTTAATCTGCTCCAACTTACGATTCAACCCCTCCTGCAACGCGCCCCCCACCGACCCCGCCAGTGCCGAACGCAGCTCCGGGTCCAACGCCAACACCGCCGGCAGCGCGCGATACCGCTCAATCAACGTATGCAGCGAATTGGCATACAACGCCAACTGCTGCTTCGCCCGCTCAGCATCGTCCGCCAGCGCCTGCTGCTCGGTGTGGCGCATGGCCGCAAAAGACGCCAACACCGCGCCGGCAACGATCAGCAGCAGATAAATAAGCGGGCGGAGATTGCGCAAGGTGGCGGGCATGGTGAGTGGGGTGATGGGGGTGGGAGCGGGAACATAGCATGGAGAGGGAAGAAAGAGAGGCATAGGGCCGGTCTTGCAATTTGCTACTTTGCAAGCACCTCGCCCGTGCTATCCCGCACGAATTCGGCCAAATTTGTGGGTTCAGCTAAAGCAAAAAGGGGGACTTAAGCCCCCCTCCTTTGCACGCAACGCTAACCGCCTTTAGGCGTTACCCGCTCCCATCGTTCCATACCCGCAAGCCTTGTTCAGCGCTTTCGCCATTTCGCTCAAGTGCTGAATAACAGCAGACTCGGCCGTTTTATCGATCAATGCATCAGCCGCGGCGAGCAGTTCGACGTAGCGCATCAGCTCGGTAGAAAGTTCTAGCGCTTCGTCTACAGGCACGCCGGCATTGACCGAGAACAGCGGGGCGCTGTCGGTTTTGCAGAAGGGTTGGTGGGTGGTTTTTTTGATGTCGTCAGACATAAGCTTGGCTCCTGAAAAGATATGGAATCCTTAGGGCTTCAGGTCGCCAAACCTGGCCGCTGAGTTGGCAGCGACGGTCGAATATAGGTCTGCTTATCGAAGCATGGCAACGGCTTTTTGCCCTCTCCATAACCATAAAGAATCAGGCGGGGGCATCGTGGTGGTTTGGCCATCAATGTGGCTAGCGGTGAGGTATATACGACGTTGGGGAAAGCTCACCTGACGGCGCGCTCCCGTCATGCATCCAACCCCACGTACAGGGTGTTTATGATAGGCGCTCCCTATGCTGACGAGGTTTATCTGTAAGCTTGTTAATCCCTACTTAAACAGCTCCGACTCTTTCACTACGTAACCCATGGGCTTCTTTTGCTTTTCGATAACCCCCTCCTCGACCAGGCGTTGAAGCCAGACCTTGGCCTGTCCAGTTGAAACATCTAAAGCAACGGCAACCTCGGCGTCTTTTGTGGGGCTTCTCAGCAGATTTTTTATCAGCTCCCTGACGGTTGCAAACAGCAGGTCCGCAGCTCCTCGGTCCTCTGCTGAATGGCCCCTTACCGCCGCAGGGGTTGCGTCAAGCCTCGGTTCAACAGAGTACTTTTCGGAAGGCTCGTTTACATGGGGCGAAGGCTTATCGGTGAAGTCCTGCGCCTTGGTTACCTCAAGCCGCGAGCTATGTACGTCTTCGGAGCAAGGCAATAAAAGCGCTGGCTGCTGAGGGGGCTGCGAATCATGGGCCTTGACCGCGAATACCTGCTCAAGAGACTGGGCATCATGCGGATTGGGCCAGAGTAACGCGCCCCGCTCTGCCAGCCCATCGAGACCGGCCGAGGGCTCACCCGTCGAGCGAATAAATACCGGCACATAATTCAACTTATCCAGCTGCTCTACAGCGCCCGCCCATGTGCCCCCTTTATTGAGGTCGGTATTAACAACCAACGCCGCATCGGCCAGTGCATAAATGAGCTTGTTACGTTGCATTGCATGGCCCACGTTGAACCCGGCATTAGGGTCATACGCAGAGACAAGAACTAAATTTCCATCAAGCAAGGAATTGCGTTCCTCACGGCTCATGGCTGTTCGCTCTAAGTTTTCGGCGAGCACACCAACAACTTTGCCACCCGACTTAAGCGCCCCTCTCATCGCAGCGAGATCAACCCCCTTGGCACCTCCCGATATAAGCGTTCTGTCAGCACTCGCTACCAACCCGCCTATCGACATCGAATAGTCGACCAACTCATCGGCAACCTTCCTGGAGCCAACGACCGCAAGCCCGCCCGTTTCAAGCAGGGAAATATCGCCACATCCGTAAAGCACCGCAGGTGTATCCGCGCGCAGGCGAGCTTTAAGGCGCCGCGGATACTCTGCGTCAGCACGACTGATGACCCAGATAGCCCGTGACTGCCATCTTTCCACCGCCTGGCTTAGCAAGAAGCCTCGACCTAGCAGCCGCTGTACTCGACTTTCATCAACAACTGGCTGGCATAAACGCAGAAGCTCGCCACTCTCGGCGCCAAGCAGGTCTGAAGGTTGTCTCTGCAACTGATGTAAATGGCTAGCTAAACGCTTGTACTCAGAGGGAGACAACAGGTCTTGCGACTGCACGCCACGCCCAACAATGAGCGGCGCTGTGAGCAAAAGTATCGCCTGCGTATTTAGTGAAAGAGGTGACATTATTCATCGTGGCCAGTTAGTGAAAGGGCCATAGGCCAAACCTCATCGCAACCGGCTTCTCGTAGCAGCCAAGCTGCGACAGTTAACGTCCATCGAGAATTAACGATGTCGTCAACTAGGAGCACCGGCCCCGCGGGAGGTACGTTGCAGACCTTAAGTGAACCATCAATATTGCGGGCCTGCTGAGTGGAGTTTGCCATAGTTTTTTGCTCTGGCCTGTCCTCTGTCTTAGCGAGCACCGTGTAAAACGGAAGACCTAACGCACTGGCCAGCCTTTTCGCAAAATTGGGTACGATCTCTTGATTTTTCAGAGACGGAATCGCGGTAACCCATGCCGGAGCGGGATTGGGCGCCCAATTTTTAATCATTTCGACACATGCCTGAACAAGCTCATCGGAAAAATGGCCATCAACATATCTATTGTTTCGAACGATGCTGCCCCAACCGGCGTCTCCCCATATGCACAGTGCTTTGCCAGGCTGAGCCTGATGCTTGGATGAGATCGGCCCCTTAACCCCATATAGCGGCATCCCACCATCCGGCCATTTTTTTCGAGGTTGAATTGGAAGGCTGGTTCGCCGTAAAAACGCGACTGCCGCTTTGACCAAGTCAGGATTCACTGCGCTAGATAGTTGAGGTAACGCTGGTGCATCAATAGCGCCTGGTACGCCATCCAGCGCGGCAATCAAAAACGCCATATGTTGGCCGAAGGCTAACTCAACGTAATCCCTCATCTGCTGGTGTTCAGCTTGTCGCAGCGCCGTCAGCCGCGCGGCACGGTCCCAAAAGCTTTGACTCAGACTTGCCGCTATGAGCTGCCACTTAGCACCTTGCTTCGCGATGGGCGCCGGCGCTTCCAATGAGAGTAACGCCACCGCTTTTTCAACCCTCCCCTTACTCAAATTGACTTTCCCAAGTAGCTCCGGAACAGATAAGCCATCCGGCGCATCTTCAAGCGTGCCTAGAATTTCAGCGACCTCCGCTCGTGTTGGGAAAGCACTACGGATAAACCAATCCGTAATTTCAGTCTCTTCCTCACCGCTGAGCAGCACACCGTAGGCAGCATCCAACGCCCGTCCTGCACGACCAACTTGCTGATAATAGGCGACCACCGAGCCCGGCATTTGGTAATGGATAACAAACGCCAAGTCCGGTTTGTCGTAACCCATACCCAATGCCTGAGTAGCGATAAGAGCTTTGACCTGGTTGTTTAAGAGGGCGTCTTCAAACTCTTCCCGACGATCTCCTGTCTGGCCTGTATAGGCTTCAACGTTGAAGCCTCGCGATTTCAACCAGCCGGCCACTAGAAGGGCGTCTCTCACGGTCAGGGTGTAAACAATGCCATGGCCTTCCAATTCGGCAAGACTTTGCGCAAGCCAGGCAAGGCGTTCTTCCTGGCGAGGCAGTCGAATGGTTTGGAGCGTGAGCGATGCACGATTGAGATCTCCACAGACGACCTCAATGTTGGGGCCAAGCACTGCCTTTAGGTCTTCCATAACTCGATTGTTTGCCGTGGCCGTGGTGGCCAACAAACGCAGATTGGGAGGCATAATTTTGACCATCCGCTCCAACAATCGATAGTGCGGACGGAAGTCATGCCCCCAATCGGAGATGCAATGCGCCTCGTCGATGACTAGTAACGAGATTTGTGCGGCGATGAGCCCCAAAACCTGGGTGCGGAAACGCTCATTAGCGAGGCGTTCGGGCGAAATAAGGAGAATATCCACACCGCCCTCAACAAGCTGACGCTCAATTGCTGGCCAATTGTCGACGTTATCTGAGTTGATAGTTTGCGCTCTTACGCCCATTCGCTCTGCCGCAGCAACCTGATTCCGCATCAAGGCCAGCAATGGTGAAATCAGTAACGCAGGCCCAGCGCCTGCCTCCCGCAGCAGCCTTGTAGCAATGAAATATACGAAGCTCTTACCCCAACCGGTTTTCTGAACAACTAGTAAGCGTTCCTTACCCTCGACAATATGGCGTATAGCGTCTTCTTGTCCTTCCCGAAAAGTCGCATCGTCCCTTCCTGAACCTAAACGCAGAAGCTCTAAAGCACGTGCTGCATTGTATTCCATGGTGTAGCTCTCCAATTGCACTGCAGAGTGCGACCGCCGCTCAAGATCAAGGCTTGTGTCAGCCGCGCCTCTAGATCCGTAAGCGCTCGATGAACGCATAGGAAAAACCAAGCGGCAACGGCTTTTTGCCGTCTCCATAACCATTGGGAAAGCTCATACAGCATTCGGTTAAAGTCCCAGTTTCATATTTCCCGAGTGCCCCGCCCGTGCCCACTACGTCCGCCTTTCTAACCTCGATCACTCTCAATCCAAGCAACGCCGAGTTGCTCAAGCGCCTACCTACCTTGCAGCTCCCGCAATGCTTACTTACGGCCGGCTGTTTGTTTCAGGCGGTGTGGAATCAGCAGGCCGGTTTGCCGCCGGCGTGGGGGGTGAAGGATTACGATATTTTTTACTTTGATGCGGATACGTCGTGGGAGGCGGAGAACGCGGTGATTGAGGCGGTGCAGGGGTTGTGTGGCGATTTGGGTGTGGTGGTGGAGGTGAAGAATCAGGCGCGGGTGCATCTGTGGTATGGGCAGCGTTTTGGCCGCGACTATCCGCCGTTGCGCTCGGCTAGAGATGGAGTGGATCGTTATTTGGTGGCGGGCACTTGTGTGGCTATCGATGTGGCCAGCGCTGAGGTGTATGCGCCGTTTGGGTTGGACGATATTTATGACGGTGTGCTGCGCAGCAACCCGCTTAATCACCAGCCGGATCTGTTTTTGGCCAAGGCCCTGAGTTATCAACAGCGTTGGCCTGGGTTGCAGATTATTGAGGGGTAAGGCGTGTGGGCGTGGGCTAGATATCCACACCCTCGCTCAACGGCAACGTAATGTTAAACACACTGCCTTTGCCCGGCCCTGGGCTGGTGGCGGCCACGGTGCCGCCGTGGGCTTCTAGGAGTTCGCGCACCACAGTCAGGCCGATGCCCAGCCCTGCACCGTTAAAGCCGATGGCGTGGGTGTCTTGGATAAAGGGGTCGAAGATGTAGGGCAAGGCGCCTGGGGTAATGCCGATGCCGTCATCGCTGATGCTAAGGCGCAGTTCGTTGTCTGCGGCAGTGACGGTCAGGGTGATGGCGCCTCCATTGGGGGTGTATTTGGAGGCGTTGCTGAGC
>NZ_JBBNAH010000187.1:0-4847 GCF_037994325.1 Pseudomonas sp. | reverse complement strand
GCCCCGGCGCTACCGGCGCAATGTCGATACCAACAAATTCGCTGACATCCCAATTCAGCGCGCCAGCAGCACCGGAGCCGACTTCCTCGGTAATGGTAAACAGCGGGTGGCAATCGATGGCCGGCTCGATACCGCTTTCCACCAAGCCCTTAAGCGCCGTGAGCAATGCCGCCACGCCCGCTTTGTCATCCAAATGACGAGCACTGATATGGCCGCTCTCGGTGAACTCCGGCAACGGATCAAAGGCGACAAAGTCGCCGACGTTGATACCCAGCGACTCGCAATCGGCGCGGGTGCTGCTGTACGCATCCAAGCGCAGCTCGACGTGGTCCCAACTGATCGGCATCTGGTCGATCGCGGTGTTAAACGCATGCCCGCTGGCCATCAACGGCAGCACGCTACCCCGGAACACACCGGTTTCGGTAAACACGCTGACGCGGCTGCCTTCGGCAAAGCGACTGGACCAGCAGCCCACTGGCGCCAGGCCGAGGCGGCCGTTGTCTTGTACCTGGCGAACGATGGCGCCGATGGTATCCAAGTGCGTCGACACCGCACGGTCGGGGCTGTTTTGCTTGCCCTTGAGGGTGGCGCGAATAGTGCCGCGGCGAGTCAGTTCGAAAGGAATGCCAAGCTCTTCGAGGCGCTCGGCGACGTAGCGCACGATGGTGTCGGTAAAGCCGGTGGGGCTGGGGATTGCGAGCATTTCCAGCAGTACACGGCGAAGGTAATCGAGGTCGGGTTCAGGGACTTTTTTCATAGAGATCTCCTTAGGAGTCTTGAGCATTACGCGAGCGCCGGAAAAACGTCCGTCATTTCCGCGCAGGCGGGAATCCAGGTGCACCGATGCCGGTGAGACGGCGTATTGCCCGGCGATTCTGGGTCCCCGCCTGCGCGGGGACGACGGAGGTGAACGCTCAGGCTGAGGTTTGGCTCAGCGGAAACAGCAGGTCAATAAACCGCTCTGCCGTCGGTTGCGGTTGGTGGTTGGCCAGGCCTGCGCGTTCGTTGGCTTCAATAAACACGTAGTCCGGCTGATCGGCCGCCGGCACCAGCAGGTCGAGGCCGACTACGGGAATATCCAGCGCCCGCGCCGCACGTACAGCGGCGTCAGCGAGCACAGGGTGAAGAATGTCGGTGACATCTTCCAAGGTGCCGCCGGTATGCAGGTTGGCGGTACGCCTTACGGCCAAACGCTGCCCAGCCGGCAGCACGCTGTCGTAGTCAAACCCGGCAGCCCGCAAGGTGCGGTGAGTTTCTTCATCCAGCGGAATACGGCTCTCGCCGCCCGTTGCGGCTTGGCGACGACGGCTTTGCGCTTCAATCAGCGCGCCGATGCTATGGCGACCATCGCCAATCACTTCGGCAGGCCGGCGAATAGCCGCTGCCACCACGACAAAGCCGATGACCAAAATGCGCAGGTCGGCACCTTCGTGGAAACTTTCCAGCAATACGCGGTTGTCGAAGGCCTGCGCGCGTTTGATCGCCGCTTCAACATCCTCTTCGCTGCGCAGGTCAATGGCCACGCCTTTGCCCTGCTCGCCATCTACGGGCTTGACCACCACGCGGCCATGCTCGGCAAGAAAGTCAGCATTCTCTTCCGGCTCGCCGGCCAGTTGCTGCGCCGGCAATTGCAGGCCAACGCGGCGCAGGGCACGGTGGGTCAGGAGTTTGTCCTGGCACAGGGTCATGCTCACCGCGCTGGTGAGGTCGCTTAGCGATTCGCGGCAGCGGATACGCCGGCCACCCTGGTTAAGGGTAAACAAGCCCGCCTCGGCATCGTCCACCTGCACCTCAATGCCACGCCGACGGGCTTCGTCGACGATGATCTTGGCGTAAGGGTTGAGCTCCGCCTCCGGGCCTGGACCAAGAAACAGGGTTTCGTTGATGCCGTTTTTGCGTTTGAGGGTAAAGGTGGTCAGGTCACGGAAACCCAGCTTGGCGTACAGGCGCTTGGCTTGGTGGTTGTCGTGCAGCACTGACAGGTCGAGGTAACCGAGACCACGGCTCATATAGTGTTCAATCAGGTGGCGCACCAGCACTTCACCCACGCCGGGGCGCGAGCACTGCGGCGACACGGCCAGGCACCAAAGGCTGCAACCATTGTCTGGGTCATTAAAGGCCTTGCGATGGTTGAGGCCCATCATGCCGCCAATTACCTCACCGCTATCGGCGTCTTCAGCCAACCAGTATTCCGGACCGCCGTCTTCCTTGGGCGTCAGGCGTTCGGGGTCAACCGGCAACATACCGCGCAGTTGGTAGAGCTGATTAAGCGCCTGCCAGTCTTCGGCGTTTTGCACGCGACGGACGTTAAAGCCACGAAAGCCGCGACGGGCCGGGCGGTAGTCGGTAAACCACAGGCGCAGGGTGTCGGAGGGGTCGAGAAACAGCCCCTGCGGCGCCTGGGCGAGAACCTGATGCGGCGCTGCCACGTAGAGGGCGATATCGCGCTCACCGGGCTTTTCGCTGAGCAACTCGCTGGCCAGCAGTTCCGGGGTTGGGTAGGTATGGCCGATCAAAATCCGCCCCCACCCGCACTGCAACGCCAGCGGTGGGTGAGCGTTCTGATTGCCATCCTCGGCAAAACGCGCCTGCAAGCGCTCATAAGACGGCGGTTGACCGCGCAGCAGGCGCTGGCTGTAGGCATAGCCTTTCATCAAAAATCTTCCCTTGCGAACGCGGCCGTTCAGGGCCGCGCTTCTACCTTTTAGAGGCCTGGGTTTAGAGGTCTGGTTTTAAAGACCTTGCTCGCTCAGCCACAGATTAAGGGCGGCGAGTTGCCAGAGTTTGGAGCCGCGCAATGGCGTCAGTTGGCCCTGCGGATCGGTGAGCAACTGGTCGAGCATCGACGGGTTAAACAGGCCACGGTCTTGGCTGGGGTCGAGCAGCAGCTCACGCACCCAACCTAAGGTGTCGCCCTGCAAATGCTTGAGCCCCGGCACCGGGAAATAACCTTTTGGCCGGTCGATCACCGCAGCTGGAATCACCAAGCGCGCAGCTTCTTTAAGCACTTGCTTGCCGCCATCAGGCAGCTTGAAGCGCCCGGGAATACGCGCCGACAGCTCCACCAGGCGGTAGTCGAGAAACGGCGTACGTGCCTCCAGGCCCCAGGCCATGGTCATGTTGTCGACACGTTTAACCGGGTCATCAACCAGCATCACCGTGCTGTCCAGACGCAGGGCTTTGTCTACCGCCGCATCGGCGCCAGGGCGCTGGAAATGCTCGCGCACGTACTCGCCAGCGCAGTCGCCGGTCAGCCAGGCGGGCTGCACGGTGGCGCGGTATTCGTCGTAGCTGCGGTCGAGAAAAGCATCGCGGTAGGCGGCATACGGATCGGCCGCGCCGTCCACCAGCGGGTACCAGTGGTAACCGGCAAATAACTCATCGGCGCCCTGCCCGCTTTGCACCACCTTGCAGTGCTTGGCCACTTCACGGGACAGCAAATAAAAAGCGATGCAGTCATGGCTGACCATCGGCTCGCTCATGGCGCGGAACGCTGCTGGCAGTTGCTCGATGATCTCGCGCTCGTCGATACGCAGCTGGTGATGGCGCGTGCCGTAGTGCTGGGCGATCAGGTCAGAGTATTGGAACTCGTCACCACGCTCGCCGCCGGCATCCTGAAAGCCGATGGAAAACGTCGAAAGGTTTTCCACCCCGACTTCACGCAGCAGGCCGACCAACAGGCTCGAGTCGACGCCGCCAGACAGCAGCACGCCAACATCCACCGCCGCACGCTGACGGATCGCCACGGCTTCGCGCAGGCTGTCCAACGTCAGGTCGCGCCACTCATTAAGCCCGTAAGCCTGTTCGTTGGCGGCAGGGCCGTAATTAAGGGTCCACCACTGTTTTTGCGTGGTCTTGCCTTGGGCGTCGATGCGCAACCACGTAGCCGGCGGCAGTTTTTGCACATTGGCCAGAATGGTACGCGGCGCCGGCACCACGGCATGGAAATTCAGGTAATGGTTAAGCGCCACGGGGTCGAGGGTTTTGTCGATATCGCCGCCCTGCAGCAGCGCTGGCAAGGTCGAGGCAAAGCGCAGGCGCTCGGCGGTGTGCGACAGGTACAGCGGCTTAACGCCCAGACGGTCGCGGGCAATAAACAGCTCGCGCTTGTCACGCTCCCAAATGGCGAAGGCAAACATGCCATTGAGCTTGGGCAGCAGGTCAGCGCCCCAAGCGTGATAGCCCTTGAGCAGCACCTCGGTGTCGCCCTCGGAAAAAAACTGATAACCCAAGGCTTGCAGCTCGGCACGCAGCTCGGGGTAGTTGTAGATGGCACCGTTAAACACCAGCGACAGGCCCAATTGGCTGTCGATCATGGGTTGGCCGGAGGCGTCCTCTAGGTCCATGATTTTCAGGCGCCGATGGCCCAAGGCAATCGAGCCCTGGCTATGAAAGCCATGGGCATCCGGGCCGCGTGGGGCCAGGTGATGGGTAATGCGCTCGACGGCCGCGAGGTCGGCCGGGCGATTATTAAAACGTAACTCTCCAGATATTCCGCACATAGTCCTTACCGGGTTTCCGTTGGGGATAAAGGGGGGCGCGCAATCAATGCGCTAATGGAGCAGACCGGCTAAGGCGCTGAGAGTTTTAGATAAATGCGTTCTAGGTAGATGGATGGCGGGCGCTTTTATCCTTGGAGGCGCTGGGTTTTGGGGTGGTATTCGTTACCGCGGGGGCTGGACGTTTTGTTTCGCGCCTTACGCGCGACTTACTTTTGCCAGTCGCCCGGAATGCCGGCCCAGGCAAAAGTAAGCAAAAGGTCTTGCCCCTACCTTGGGTCTACGCTGCGCTGCGACTCCGCTCGGCCTGCGATGAACGGGGGCGGGTAGATCAAAATCAAAAGCCCC
>NZ_JBBNAH010000186.1:0-1056 GCF_037994325.1 Pseudomonas sp. | reverse complement strand
GCATTAATGAAGCCAGCGAAGCCCAGGTTGACGCCGCTGTACGCGCCGCCGACGCGGCCTTCGATAGCTGGTCGCAAACCGCGCCAAAAGACCGTTCGCTGTTGATGCTTAAGCTGGCCGATGTGATCGACGCCAATGCCGAAGAGCTGGCGCGGCTGGAGTCGCAGAATTGCGGCAAACCGTACAACGCCGCACTTAATGATGAGCTGCCGGCAATTGCCGATGTATTCCGCTTTTTCGCTGGCGCCAGCCGGGTGATGGGCGGCTCCGCAGCGGGTGAATACCTGCCAGGCCATACCTCAATGATTCGCCGTGATCCGGTGGGCGTAGTGGCTTCCATCGCGCCGTGGAATTACCCGCTGATGATGGCCGCCTGGAAACTCGGCCCAGCCTTGGCCGCCGGTAATACCGTGGTGCTCAAGCCCTCCGAACAAACCCCGTTGACCGCCCTGCGCCTGGCTGAACTGGCCGCCGATATTTTCCCGGCTGGTGTACTTAACGTGGTGTTTGGCCGTGGCCCGACAGTCGGTGCGCCACTGACTAACCACCCGAAAGTGCGCATGGTTTCGCTCACCGGTTCCGTGGCCACGGGCAGCAATATCATCGCCAGCACCGCCGACACGGTGAAGCGCATGCATATGGAACTGGGCGGCAAAGCGCCGGTGGTGATTTTCGACGACGCCGATATCGACGCCGCCGTTGAAGGTATTCGCACCTTTGGCTTCTACAACGCCGGCCAAGACTGCACCGCCGCCTGCCGCATTTATGCGCAAAAAGGCATCTACGAAAAATTCGTCAGCAAGCTGGCTGAAGCGGTAAGCACCATCAAATACGGCGTGCAGGATGACGACGGCACCGAGCTGGGCCCGCTGATTACCCAACAGCACCTGGACCGCGTCGCCGGCTTTGTCGAACGCGCCCGCGCCATCCCGCATATCAAGGTGCTGACGGGCGGCAAAAAGGTCGACGGCCCAGGCTTCTTCTTTGAGCCCACCGTACTGGCCGGCGCCCTGCAAGACGACGAGGTGGTACGCCGGGAAATCTTTGGTCCAGTGG
>NZ_JBBNAH010000185.1:0-3158 GCF_037994325.1 Pseudomonas sp. | reverse complement strand
CCACCAGCGCCCGGTGAGAGGCACGCCCGACTGAGGAATGTCTAGTTGCCGGCGCCCCCTAAACGCCTGCAACCCCAGCCAGACAAAGTAAGCGCCACCCACACCCTGTAGCCCACGCCACACCCAGCCACCCTCAGCGGGTAACAGGCTTTGCGCCAGCAACACCACCAGCATCATCAGCACATTGGCCAGGGCAATCCCGCACGCCACACCATCGGCTTGCCGCCGCCCCTGTACCAAGGCCGTACGCAGCAACAGAAAAAAGTCCGGTCCTGGCGACAACAACGCGGCGAAGTGGGTGCTGGCGACCAGTAGAAACAGCGCAACCATAACGACCTCCGAGTGAATTCGGTGGTCAGTCTGTGCGGCGGTTAGGGCGGCAGTATTGGAGAAAACTCAGGCGCGCGCGGTACTGCGAAAGCGCCCAGGGGTCACGCCGGTAAAGCGTTTAAACGTGCCGTTAAAGTGCGCCTGATCGTAAAAACCCAGCTGTAAGGCCAGCTCGCTCAAGGGCTCCTCGCCCAACAGCAAACGCTTGGCTTCGCGCACTCGCCGTTGCAGCAGGTAGGTGTGCGGCGGCACGCCGTAGGCGCGGCGAAAGGCGTCGATCAGATGGCGTGGATGGCGTTCACCCACCTCGGCCAATTGTTCCAGGCTGACGGCTTCGCGGTAGTGCGCTTCGAGGTACTCCCGCAGCCGCGCCGTGCTGCCGCCGTCACGAGCGGCTGTCGGCAGCGGGCGCATGCCGCCATGGCGGATAAACACCAGCTCTAGCACCGCCAGCAATTGGCTTTCCAGCGCCAGCGCATCGTGACGCTCAAACTCCAGCGCAAGGCCCGCCATCAGTTGCGCGACGGCGCCGTCATCGTTCGGGTTGAGCTGATTAAAACCACGGGGCAAACGCTTGCGTCCCAGCAACGCTGGCAAGCGCGCCTCTTCGACATAGAGCATGTGGTAGACCAGCCGCGACGAAATGGCGTGGCCGGTGTGCGGTTCTTCCGGGTTCATCAGCGACAGGGTGCCGGCCGGCAACGCATGCCGCGCGCCCTGGCATTGATAGCCACCGACACCCTGCAAAATCGCGCCGATGGCAAAGGCGTCGTGGCTATGCCGGCCAAAGGGCTGCCCGGAGAAATCGGCCTGGAACAGCTCGACGCCAGACAACCAAGGCTGCACCAGCAGCCGATTGGCATCCATGCTCAGCTACCCGCCAATACCGCCGCGTAGCCTTCGCGAAAGCTCGGGTAACGTGGCACCCAGCCCAGGCCGCGGGCACGGGCGTTGCTGCAACGTTTACTGCCGGCACGGCGCACGGTCGATTCCTCGGACCACTCGGTAACGCCCATGTACTCGCGCAGCCACGCCACCACTTCATGCAGCGGCGCGGGCGCATCGTCGACACCGATATACAGTGCATCCAGCGCCTTACCTTCGGCGTCAGCCTGGAGCAGAAAAGCCAGCAAGCCGGCACAGTCATCGGCATGCAGACGGTTGGCATATAACGGCGGCTCGCTGACCACGCGGTAGCCCATGCGCACCTGCTTAAGCAGCCACTCGCGGCCTGGGCCATAAATACCAGTGAGGCGCACCACGGTTGCAGGAAAGCCGCTATCCAGAGCCACACGCTCAGCCTCGAGCAAGATGCGCCCGGAGAAACGCTGCGGCTCAGCCGGTGATTGCTCGTCGACCCACACGCCGCCGTCTTGCGCATACACGCCACTGCTGGAAACAAAAATTACCCGCTTGGGCGTCTGCCCATGCTGCTTAAGCCAGGCAAGGGTATTGACCAGACCATCGACGTAAGCGCGGCGGTAGCCCGCTTCGTCGTGCTCGGTTGCGGCAGCGGCGTACACCAGATAATCCAGCGGGCCTTGCGGCCATTGTGCCGGGCAGGCCGGATCATTCAGATCAGCCGCTACTGGAACAATGCCCTCAGGCAACTGCGCGACCGATCGCCGCAAGCCATACACCTGCCAACCGGCTGCATTCAGTTGCGTAGCCAGACGGCTTCCTACGTCGCCGCAGCCGGCAATCAACAGGGTCGGGGCAGTGGACATAACAGCACCTCAGGCAAAAACGGCATTCTAGATGGCCCAGCAGGGGAAAGGGCAACGTGTCGAACATCCTACGGGTGTTACATTATCACTTTAACAAACAAGAATAGTTTGCAATACTATCGACCCTTTTGCGCCAGGGGTCGATTTGGCCCCGGTCACCGCTTTCCCCATCTCAGGTCCGGCCAGCATGAATTTCAACGCCTACCGCGCACAATCCTCTCTTTTGCAGCCTCGCGCTCTGCTCGCCTTTGCCGCGCTGCTAATCAGTTTGACGCTACCTGCCAGCAGCTTTGCTGAAGAAACCAGCGCACCGGCAACGGCCCCAGCCGCTACTGCACCTGCGGCTCCAGCACCCGCTGCTGCACCGGCGCCAAGCGCTGAAACACCCGCGGCTGCCGCCCTGCGCGAGAAAATTGCCAGCCTCGGCCCGAACGCCACCCCCGAGCAAATCAGCGCGGCCACCAAAGAAAGCATGGAAGCCAACGGCGCCACGCCAGACGAAGTGACCCAAGCCCTGAACAACCTGGCCAACACCGACGAACTGATTGCCGAAGACGAGCAAGCCTTCGCCAGCGACCTGTCGCCATGGGGCATGTATCAGAACGCCGACCACGTGGTGAAAGGCGTAATGATCGGCCTGGCCCTGGCCTCGGTGATCACCTGGACCATCTGGATCGCCAAAGGCTTTGAGCTGCTCGGCGCCAAGCGTCGTTTGCGCCGCGAGCTGGCCCTGCTCAAACAAGCCCGCTCGTTGAAAGATGCCTCCGACAAAGCCAGCCAAGCCGGCAGTTTGTCGCACACCTTGGTGCACGACGCCCTGGAAGAAATGCGCCTGTCGGCCAACACCCGCGAGAAAGAAGGCATCAAGGAGCGCGTCAGCTTCCGCCTCGAACGCTTGGTCGCCGCCTGCGGGCGTGAGATGAGCCAAGGCACCGGCGTACTCGCCACCATCGGTTCTACCGCGCCCTTCGTCGGCCTGTTCGGTACCGTGTGGGGCATCATGAACAGCTTTATCGGTATCGCTAAATCGCAAACCACTAACCTGGCTGTCGTGGCGCCTGGTATCGCCGAAGCGCTGCTGGCCACTGCCATGGGCCTGGT
>NZ_JBBNAH010000184.1:0-7706 GCF_037994325.1 Pseudomonas sp. | reverse complement strand
GTCCTGTTCCTCTACTCCGCGGAGGAGGCCCTGAAAGTTACGCCGCCCATCAAAGGGAGAACGCAGTTTGATCTTTACTTGCTCACCGGCGTGCGCGGCAAACTGTTCAATAGTGAACAGCGGCCGATCCATGCCTGGCGACGACACCTCAAGGGTGTACTCGCTGGCTACCGGATCTTCGACATCCAGGACACCGCTCAACTGGCGGCTAACTTTTTCGCAGTCTTCAACAAGAATGCCGTTGGCATGATCGATATAGACGCGAAGCAGCGAATGCCGCCCTTGGGACAGGAACTCGATACCCCAGCATTGATAGCCAAGAGCCTCGACTACCGGGGCCAACAAGGCCTGCAACTCTTCTAGCTTGCTCGACACTTGAACCCCTCGTGCATGTCGTACAAATAAAAAATGGGCGAAGCGCCCATCCCTTGAAGCCGCTGAACGTTGCTATCAGCGACAAAACAACAGAGCCAACAAAGCAACCGGCTAACAAAAAGCCCCTAAAAAGGGGCTCCGCTACAACCGATTGCAGGGGAAGGAAGGTTAAACCACACCTTCTTGCGCCATGAGCCCATAGGGCTATCAAACGGCCGAACCCCACGTTAAAGCTGGGGCCGGATTATACGACCGAATTAGCGCAAGGGTCAATCCAACCCCCAGCAACAGCAAAGCCCGCATGAAGCGGGCTTTGCTGTTTAATTGGTACCGAGAAGGGGACTCGAACCCCTACAGCCTATGGCCACTACCACCTCAAGGTAGCGTGTCTACCAATTCCACCACCTCGGCAATTAACGCACTTACTTCTGCTCTGGAGCTTGAGGTACATCGCTAGCGCTGTTAGACGCTGGCTTTTGCTCTTCGAGCACCGGCACATCTTCTGCTACCGGTTTTTTCTGCTGCACTTCCATCACAGCTGGATCAGGCAAACCAGCCTGGCTCAGCGTGTGAGCTTTTTCTTTAGCAAAGAAGCCTAAGCCCAAGCTAGTAATGAAAAAAGCGGCGGCAAGTATAGCAGTAAAACGACTAAGAAAGGTAGAGGAACCTTGGCTACCAAAAACAGTGGCCGAAGCACCCGAACCAAACGAGGCACCGGCATCGGCACCTTTACCCTGCTGCAACAGTACGAGCGCAACAACGCCCAAGGCCGCCAGCAGATGCAGAACTACAACGACAGTTTCCAGCATTTCTTAGTTTCCTGCGGCGCGACAGATCGCACCAAACTCTTCCGCATTCAAAGAGGCTCCACCAATGAGCCCCCCATCGATATCCGGCATGCCGAACAATTCAACCGCATTGGCCGCCTTAACACTGCCGCCATAGAGAATTCTTACACCGCGAGCGACTTCGGCATTTTCCGTCTCCAGCTGCGCACGAATTGCAGCGTGCACATCCTGAGCCTGCTCTGGCGTTGCGGTCAGGCCCGTACCAATCGCCCAAACCGGCTCGTACGCAACAACAGCACGAGCAAACACTTCAACACCCAACGCTTCAATCACACTGCTTAGCTGGCGACTGACCACCTCAATGGTTTTGCCTGCTTCGCGCTGCTCCAGGGTCTCCCCTATGCACAACACCGGCGTCAAACCAGAGGCTTGCACTGCGGCGAACTTACGCACCAACAGCTCATCACTTTCACCCAGCAACAAACGACGCTCAGAGTGACCAACCAAAACCAGCGTACAACCCGCATCAACCAATTGGCTCGAAGCCACTTCACCGGTCAGAGCGCCTTGCGCCGGTTCAGCTGCACAGTTCTGCGCACCTACTGCAATGGACTTACCTTCGAGACCAGCAAGCACCTGATTGATGTACAGGCTGGGCGGAAAAACCGCCACCTCTACACCCGCTGGCAATGCCAAGGCGTGCAGGCCTTTGATCAACTCAGCGACGCTGGCGCGGGTACCGTGCATCTTCCAGTTACCAGCTACCATGGGGCGACGCATGTTCTACCTCGTCGATCAAAGTGGGCGCAGATGCTACCCAAGAGATTAGGGATTAGCAAGCCGAATCAGGCACATACTTCGGTAACTACTTTAGCTAATTCATCAGCATAGCTACGCACCTGGGCTTCATCGTCGCCTTCGACCATAACGCGAACCAAGGGCTCGGTACCGGATTTGCGTAGCAAGACGCGACCACGACCACCCATGCGCTCGGTGACCCGCGCACAGGCGTCGGTCACAGCAGGATGAGAAACAGGATCAACGCCACCGGAATAACGCACATTCACCAGCACTTGCGGGCACTTGCGCAGGCTCTGGCGAGCCTCGGCCAAGCTCTTACCCCAGCGCTTGAGCGCGAGCAGCACCTGCAGCGCCGCAATAATCGCATCGCCGGTAGTGGTGTGCTGGAAGCACACGATATGGCCAGAGTTTTCACCACCAATCTGCCAGTTACGCTCCAAGAGCTCGCTGATCACATAGCGATCGCCAACATTGGCACGCACAAAAGGAATATTCAGCTCAGCCAGCGCCAACTCCAGGCCAAGGTTGCTCATCAGCGTACCAACCACACCACCTTGCAGCTTGCCCTGCTCTTGCAGATCGCGGGCGATGATAAACAGCAGCTCGTCACCATCGACTAAGGCGCCGGTGTGGTCGACCATCAACACACGATCCGCGTCGCCGTCAAAACCGATTCCAAGATCCGCCTGGTTGGCAACCACCGCCGCCTGCAACGCTTCCATGTGAGTGGAACCGCAGTCATCGTTGATGTTCAGGCCATTAGGTTGCGCGGACAGCACGGTGACCTGCGCACCCAGTTCACGAAACACGCTTGGGGCAATTTTGTACGCCGCGCCGTGAGCGCAATCCACCACCAGCTTCAAGCCAGCGAAATCGGTGCTGGTCGGCACACTGCTCTTACAGAATTCGATGTAGCGTCCGGCCGCGTCATTTATCCGTGAGACTTTGCCCAACTGCTCCGACTCAACCACCGTCATCGGGGCATCGAGCAACTCTTCGATCATCAGCTCCACTTCGTCTGGCAGTTTGGTGCCCTGCCCGGAGAAGAACTTGATGCCGTTGTCATGATGGGGATTGTGCGAGGCGCTGATTACGATGCCGGCCTCAGCGTGGAAGGTGCGCGTCAGGTAGGCGATAGCCGGCGTGGGCATCGGGCCCAGCAGCATCACGTCGGCGCCAGCGGCGGACAGGCCAGCCTCCAGCGCAGACTCAAACATATATCCGGAAATACGCGTGTCTTTACCGATCAACACGCGGCAAGCGCCTTGTTTGCGGAACGCCATACCCGCAGCCCAGCCGAGCTTGAGCATAAAGTCAGGGGTGATCGGATAGTGACCTACGCGCCCACGGATACCGTCGGTGCCAAAATATTTTTTACCCATAACCACCGTCTCCGATCTTTTTATTCTGCTGTTTCCACAGCAGCAATCATGCGCACGACGTCCACCGTCTCGGCAACATCATGCACACGCAAAATATGTGCGCCTTTAGCAACGGCCAACGCCGCCAAGGCCAAGCTGCCATTTAGGCGCTCGCCCACTTCACGGCCAAGCGCTCGCCCGATCATGCTCTTGCGCGAAACACCCACAAGCAGCGGCCGCCCTAGCACATGCAGTTGGGGCATATGCTTGAACAGGCTGAGATTGTGCTCGTAGGTTTTGGCAAAGCCAAAGCCTGGGTCAAGAATGATGCGCGTCGCATCAATGCCCGCCGCCTCACACACCGCCATACGCTCAACTAGAAAGCTGCTCACTTCGGCGACTATATCCGCGTAAACCGGATTGTCCTGCATGGTGCCGGGCTCACCGCGCATATGCATTAAACACACTGGCAAATTTGTCGCCGCAACTGCTTCCAGCGCACCGTCGCGCTGCAACGAACGAACATCATTGATCAAACCAGCGCCGAGCCTTGCCGACTCGCGGATAACTGCAGGCGTCGAGGTATCCACAGAGATGATTACATCCAGCTCATGGGCAATAGCTTCGACCACAGGCGCTACGCGCTCCAGCTCTTCAACCGGAGAAACTGGTCGCGCACCAGGCCGAGTAGACTCGCCGCCGACATCGATCAGCGTTGCGCCAGCCGCAACCATTTCCGCGGCATGACGCAGCGCCAAGTCGACGCGACTAAAGCGCCCGCCATCGGAAAAAGAATCTGGAGTGACATTAAGAATGCCCATCACGTGTGGGCGGCTTAAATCAAGAAACCGGCTACCACAAGGTAGCCGGTTTGGGTGTTGCGTCTGAGACATGTCTGGCCTTAATGCTCGGCAGCAGGGCCGCCAATGGGCTTCTCAGGCGTTTCAACTTCGTCTTTTTTGCTGATGGTGGTGCCTGAATCACCATCATCCTGCCAATCACGCGGCTCACGTGGGGTACGACCATTCATGATGTCGTCGATCTGGTCGGCGTCAATGGTTTCGTACTTCATCAGCGCATCGCACATGGCATTAAGCTTATCGCGATTCTCTTCAAGAAGACGCTTAGCGGTGCCGTAGCACTCGTCGATGATGCTGCGTACTTCCAGGTCGATCAGCTTGGCTGTATCCGCAGACATATTGCCTTGCTGGCCGCCACCACCACGACCAAGGAACACTTCACCTTCTTCTTCCGCATACATCAGTGGGCCAAGTTTTTCGGACAAGCCCCACTTGGTAACCATATTCCGCGCAATCTGGCTGGCGCGCATGATGTCGTTGGAAGCGCCGGTGGTAACACCGTCAAAGCCCAAGGTCATTTCTTCAGCGATACGGCCGCCATACAGCGAGCAAATCTGACTAGTCAGCGCACGCTTGGACAGGCTGTAACGATCTTCTTCCGGCAAGAACATGGTCACGCCCAAGGCACGACCGCGCGGAATGATGGAGACCTTATAAACCGGGTCATGCTCAGGCACCAAGCGACCCACAATGGCGTGACCGGCCTCGTGGAACGCGGTGTTCATTTTCTCTTTCTCGGACATCACCATCGATTTGCGCTCGGCGCCCATCATGATTTTGTCTTTGGCCAACTCAAACTCTTTCATCTCAACGATACGTTTGCCGGCACGGGCGGCAAACAGCGACGCTTCGTTGACCAGGTTAGCCAGGTCAGCACCAGAGAAACCTGGTGTACCACGGGCTATCACCGCCGGTTTAACGTTGTCACCCATTGGCACTTTGCGCATATGGACTTTAAGAATCTGCTCGCGACCACGGATATCAGGCAGACCGACCACAACCTGACGGTCGAAACGGCCCGGACGCAACAGCGCAGGGTCAAGCACATCCGGACGGTTAGTGGCAGCAATGACGATGATGCCGTCATTCATTTCGAAGCCATCCATCTCAACCAGCAGTTGATTCAGAGTTTGCTCACGCTCATCGTGGCCACCGCCCATGCCAGCACCACGGTGGCGGCCTACGGCGTCGATTTCGTCGATAAAGATAATGCAAGGCGCATGCTTCTTGGCTTGCTCGAACATATCGCGAACGCGGCTGGCGCCGACACCCACGAACATCTCAACAAAGTCAGAACCGGAAATAGTGAAAAACGGTACCTTCGCTTCGCCAGCAATCGCCTTGGCTAGCAATGTTTTACCGGTACCGGGCGGGCCGACCATCAGCACGCCGCGCGGGATACGACCGCCCAAGCGCTGGAACTTGCCCGGATCGCGCAGGAATTCCACCAACTCGCCCACTTCTTCTTTGGCTTCGTCGCAACCGGCAACGTCAGCCAACGTGGTCTTCACCTGATCTTCGGAGAGTAGGCGCGCCTTGCTCTTGCCAAAGCTCATCGGGCCGCCTTTACCGCCGGCACCGCCCTGCATCTGGCGCATAAAGAACATAAACACGGCGATGATCACCAGGATCGGGAAGCTGGCAACCAGCAACTGAGTCCAGATGCTTTGTTGCTCAGGCTTTTTGCCCTCGACGGTGACGTTGTTGTTGATCAGATCGCCGATCAAGCCACGGTCTTCAATCATCGGACGCACAGTGGTGAATGTCTTACCGTCGGTGCCAATACCGGTGATATTGAAGCCTTCGATGGTGACTTTTTGCACGCCACCATCTTTAACTTGCTCGATAAATTGCGAGTAGTTCAGCGTCTGCGGTTCGCTTGGGCTGGAGAAGTTGTTCATCACGGTCACAAGGACCGCGGCGATAATCAGCCACAAGATCAGGTTCTTTGCCATGTCGTTCAATTAGCTACCCTCTGAAGCAGGCCCCACGCGGGACGAACCTCGCATTACGGCTGGATATTGATCAGCCTAACTTACTACACAACTTCCGAACCTAGGCAGGAAGCGTCTGTAACCCTTTATGAGGCACTGCCCTGACGTAGCGGCAAAACAACGCTCGATTCGTACAACGTGTGACTGAACCCCGTCTTCATGGGTTCAATCTTGCGCTCCGCGAAAGCCGCGGGCCAGCAAATATTGCTCGCGGGACCGATCACGCGACGACAGCGGTTTACGCATCTGCACCTTCTCAAACATGGTCCGCACTTGCTTGTGATAGACGTCAAAACCTTCGCCTTGGAAGATTTTGATCAGAAAGTCACCGCCCGGCCGTAATACCTGGCGTGCCAAATCTAGCGCCAACTCGCACAAGTACATCGCGCGCGCCTGATCAGCCATCTTCACCCCACTCATATTGGGGGCCATATCCGAGATAACAAGGTCTACCGGATTATTGCCGACCGCTTCGAGGATTTGTGCCAGAACAGACTCCTCAGTGAAGTCACCCTGAATAAAGGTGACATCCGGGATACTGTCCATCTCCAGGATATCTGAGGCAATCAAGCGGCCTTTGTCGCCTAACACTCGACTGGTTACCTGTGACCAACCACCCGGCGCGGCGCCAAGGTCAATTACAGTATTACCAGGGCGCAGAATGCGGTCCTTCTCTTGAATCTCGAGCAACTTGTAGCTGGCGCGCGAACGGTAACCGTCCTTCTGCGCCATTTTTACGTAGGGGTCGTTGAAATGCTCTTTCAACCAACCTTGGCTTGTCTTGGAACGTGCCACTGGGCACCTCAAAATTTAACGGGGCGTGATTAACTGGGCGGTACCGAGAGCGCTCGGGTAAACTAGCCGCCGCTTTTTACAAGATCAGACGCAGGGGTCAGATTATGCCGCTCACTCAAGAGCAGAAGAAACAGTACAAATCTATCGGTCACCATCTAAAACCGGTATTGATTGTTGCTGACAACGGTTTGACCGAAGGTGTGCTCGCTGAATTGGAGCGCGCTTTGAGCGATCACGAACTGATCAAGATCCAACTCAGAATCACCGAGCGTGAAAGCCGTCTGGCGGCGATTGCCGAATTGTGCAAAACCGCCAAGAGCGAGCTGGTTCAGGTAATCGGCAAGATGGCGCTGATTTACCGCAAGAACCCGAAAGCCAACAAACAGCTGTCGAACGTTACCCGCTTCAGCTGATCCCGCCTTACCGGTTAGTGGCGCGCTTTGCGCGCCCTGGCTGCCTCGCCGTCCGGCACTGGCTGCAACACCAGCAGCGCACCGCATAACGCCAAGACCAGAAAACAGAACAGTTGCAGACGCACCGCGCCTGGCAACCAGCGTTCGGCTGCACCATAACCCAGCGCCACCAACAAACCCACCACCAGCAACTGCCCCCGCGAATCGCGCCAGAGCGCGGCAAGCCGCTGCGACTGCAACAAGATCAGCGCCTGGAGCAACAACCCACCACCGGCTAGCAACACCAGTAATGGGCTTAACCTGTTGGCAATTTCCTCAA
>NZ_JBBNAH010000183.1:0-7342 GCF_037994325.1 Pseudomonas sp. | reverse complement strand
CACGAATTCGCGGCACAAGCCCCGGCCAACTCAGACTGCCGCTCAGCGCTCCAGAGGAGAGCTATTCACTCACCTCCACCACCCGTCCATTCAACGGTTGCACCGGCCGTGCATTCATGGGGTAAAGGCGGCGGAAGGCATCGATCTGCGCTTGCGACACTTCCACCGCTTGCCTCACCACGTGCCAGCTTACGTTCTCGCTGCAGGGGGGAGTGTTCAGGGAGCCGGTGAAGCGAAAGTAGCTGGAGTCACTGGGCATCAATAGGGCCGGATTGAAGTCCTTCAGGTTCTGCTGTTTGCCCGCTGCCGGCAGGGCGGCCAAGAGTGGCTGCAGGGCCGCACTATGTGGACCTTCTTTGAACTCCACGGCTACCACTAGCAAACGGCCTGCCGCCGTCTTGTGCACCAGGTGCGTGCTCAGCGGGTACTGCTTGCCGTCAAAGCGTTCTTCGCCAGGGGCGTGGAAGTGAAACTGCAGCAGCTCGGCCGGATCGTTGCCGACGTTCAAACGATTTCCCGCGGCAACATTGACCTGCACGGTGTGGCCGTTGTTGACCAGCTCAGCGCTGCCGCTCTGGTACTGAAAGTCCAGCATAGGCATGCGCGTGGGTTGGCTTTTGCTGAGGGTGATATTGATCGGCGATTGCTGTTTGCCGGTGGCGCAGACGGCGTCTGCCGGGGACAAATCGGCCCAATGCTCGGGGCCGGTCAGGCCGCTGTAACTCCACTCTGCGCCAAGGGCAGGGTTGAGGGCTAAACCGCTGGCTAACAAGGTGATGGTGAGGGTCGCTAGACACTTCATGGCACTGCTCCGCGAGAAAAAAACGCGGAAAAATTTTTCCATTTTGCGCGGGGCAGAACTGTAGGCAGGGGCGCTGCGGTAGGCGGGAGGGGGCTGTGTTTTAGCGCGAGATTGGGTGTTGTAAGAGCATCAGCTGATCAGCCGAGCCGCCTGCAAACGGCGCATTGCCGAGCAGGCGCAAGCGGTCATTAGCAGTGGATGGGCACAGCCACCCTAAAATGCCGGTAGGTCCAGCAGTAAGCCGACCTGGCGAATCTTCGGCAGTTTGCGCACTACCAGTTGATGAGAGCGGGTAAGCAGGTCTTGCAGTTCCTCGCTGCTCAGCACTTCCGGGCTGTCCAGGCGAATCCACTGGGCACGCGCCAGGTACGGTGCAGGGCGGATGCCAGGGCGGTCGACGTAGCCGAGGAACAGGTCTTTATCCACCTTGAAGGCCAGGCCATCGCCCAAGAAGTTGATGATGGCGACCATCTTGTTTTCCATCACCGAGAACACGCGGTTGTCGCCCCATTTGAGGTCTTCGCGCACACCCGGCAGTTGCATGAGAAAGGCGGCGGTTTGTTCGGTGTTCATACAGGCTCCTCTTTTAAACCGGGTGCGGCCAGTCGCCGCGAAAGGCTTCGGTGATGTGCTCAATCCAGGCGCGCACGGCTGGCAACATGCCGCGTCGGTGCGGGTACACGGCCTGCAGATAACCGCCGGGTAGTTTCCATTCGGGCAGCAGCTGCAACAGGCGGCCATCGGCCAGTTCTTCATGGCAGTTCATTAACGGCAGCATGGAAAAGCCCAAACCGGCGAGGGCGGCGTTTTTGCGCACCATAAAATCTTCGATTGCCAGGCGCGGTTCCAAGGCGATTTCGCGCTTTTTACCGTGACTGTCGACCAGTAGGAAATGCACTTTGCGGTCGGCTTCAATGGCGCCGAGCACGGGCAGGGCGTGCAGGTCTTGCGGGCTTTCAATACTGCGCTCAGCCAGCAGTGACGGTGCGGCTACCAGCACGGCAGAGGCGGGGCGTAGTTTGCGTGCAATTAGCGCGGGGTCTTCGTCGCCTTCATCGCGCACGCGCAGGGCGACATCGATGCCTTCGGCCAGCAGGTCGACGCGGCGGTTGACCAGCACGATCTCCAACTGCACCTGCGGGTAGGTGCCGAGAAAGTCGTTAATGATTGGCGACAGGTAGTGCTCAGCCAGCGCCGTCGGGCACGACACACGCAAACGCCCGCGCGGTTCGCTGGAGTGGGTGGCCACGGCTTCGTCGGCCATGTCAGCGGCAATGATCATGGTCTGACAGTGGCGGTAGTAGTGCTCGCCAATATCGGTCAACGCCAGTTTGCGCGTACTGCGCTGTAACAGCCGCGCGCCCAGGCGCTCTTCCAGCTCGGCAATGCGCCGCGACAACCGCGATTTAGGGACGCCGAGCAGGCGTCCGGCGGCGGCGAAACCACCGGCTTCCACCACTTTGGCGAAGTAGAACAGGTCGTTGAGATCTTGCATGGCAGCTCTTGGTTGTAGGTATCGTCCCATCAGTGGGACGAACTATCACATTTTTGCCGACTAATAGGCCATTGGTTTCACCGGTAGGCTTAGCGCCAGTTGAAATCAAACCTCTTTTAATCGCCAAGCGCGATACCTACTCGGAGAACGCCCCATGAAACTTCTGCACCTCGACTCCAGCATCCTTGGCGACAACTCGGCTTCGCGCCAACTGAGCAAAGCCGTGGTTAGCGCTTGGCAAGCCAGCGACGCCAGCGTTCAGGTCAGCTACCGCGACCTGGCTGCCGATGCCTTAAGCCACCTGTCTGCTGCCAGCCTGGTCGCCGGCGGTACGCCTGCTGAACTGCGCGACGCCGCGCAAAAGCACGAAGCCGACCTGGCCGAAGCAACCCTGAACGAATTCCTCGCGGCCGACGCCATCGTCATTGGCGCGCCGATGTACAACTTCACCGTACCGACCCAGCTCAAAGCCTGGATCGACCGCATCTCCGTTGCCGGTAAAACCTTCGCCTACGACGAGAACGGCCCTAAAGGTCTGGCTGGCGGCAAAAAAGTAGTCATCGTCTCCACTGCCGGCGGCATCCACGCCGGTCAAGCCAGCGGCATTGCCCACGAAGACTACCTGCAACTGGTACTGCGCTTCCTCGGCATCACCGACATCGAAGTGGTGCGCGCCGAAGGCCTGGCCTACGGCGAAGAGCCGCGTGCACAAGCCCTGGCCGCTGCTAACCAGCAAGTGACTGAGTTGTTTGTTGCGGCGTAAGGCTTGATCGGTAATGAAAATCCCCGCTTCGGCGGGGATTTTTTGTGGGCACTCGCAACCGTTAGAAGTCCAGGCTCAGCCCCAGGTTAACGCCCTGTTGGCTCAGGTCGTCGCGTCGGTCAAGGCTATAGCTCACCTGCATGGCGAGCGCCGATGTCAGCTTTTGGTTTAGCCCCAGGCTCAGGCGATTTAGCTGTTGCGCTGGGCGGTAGCCGTCCAACTGGTAGGGCAGGGTTGGCAGGGCTTTTTGCCGCAGGGTGACGGTTTGGGCGTTGTTGTTGAATTCATGCTCATGGCTCAGTTCGCCAAATAGGCGGGTGCTGGGTAGCACTTGTAGGTTGGCGAGCAAACCGGCGCCGAGGCGTTTGCTGGTCACGGTTTGCTCATCCACTTGCAGCGCAGTAGAGGTTTGGCCGCGTTCTTTGTAGCCGTCTACGGTGATGCGTGAATAGGCGGCGCTAAGAAACGGCGAGAGCTGCCAGTCGCTGCTGTTTGGGGCCAGGTTGAAACCGACCCGGCTGGTGGCGCTCCATAACGCGCCGGTGCTGTTGCCTTGTTCGGCGCGCTCGCTGATGCCTAAGGCAAAGGTGCGTTGCAGGTCGCGGTAGTCGAGGTAGCCGCCGGTGAGGGCGGCGTCGAGCCACAGGCGTTCATGTTGGAACTGCATAAACGCACTGCCTAGGTAGCCGTCGAGCTTGTAACGCGAGTCCGCTTCACCGGCCTTGAGGTGTTGTCGGTAGGCGCCGGCCAGCAGCCCGGCACGCCAGTCTTCATTGAGACGGTAGCTGCCGCCTACTTGCAGATTGGCATGTTCACCCTTGGCACTAACCGCGCTGGCTTGGCTATCGAAGTCTTGCCGCTGGGCGCCGCCGTTGATGATGGCGCGCCAGTCGCCGACGGCCTGCCAGGTCCCGGCCTGCCATTCACGGCGTAAGGCGTCCTCTTGCGCGAGTAACGTGCTGTTGGCCATTTGCGGCAGTAACGACAGTTCCCACGGCGCGGCGAGTAGTGAGTAGGCGTAGTCGGCAATCAGTTGATGGCCGGCTGTGGAGGGGTGCACGCCATCGTCGAACAGCAGTTTGCTGGGGGCCGGGGTGGTGCCGCCGACACCGTAACTCGGGTTAACCGTGCAACTGCCGCCGCCGAAACATGTGCTCAGCAATGGCGTACCACTGATAAAACCAAAGGCCGCCGAGTTGTTTACTACTTCGTTGAATAGCAGTGGCACATTGAGGGGGATGATTTGCGCTGGCACTTGGGCAAGCTGTTGCACCAGTGTTTGGTTAAATGCCGCACTCAGTTGGCTTTGCGGTGATTGGAACGCAGTGCCGTAGATCGCGGGTGTCAGGCCCAGGTCCGGTAGCAGCCACACCATCAGGTAGCGACCACCCGCCTGTTGCAGTGCTCTGGCGCTGTCGACCAGCCGGCCTGCCGCTGCGTCTGCCTGGGTCGGGTTGGTGACCAGGCTCTGGAAGAAGTCATTGGCGCCGCCATTGAGGTAGTACAGCGCATTAGGGTCGGCTTTGAAATTACGCTCGGCCAGGTAACCAGGGCGCTGACGAAGGACTACGCCGCCTCCGTCAGTGATGATTGAGGCGCTGGTAATTGAGGCAAGGATGTTCGCCGTGGTGTAGCCGCCGGTTGCCCAGTTATTGCCATCGGGCAGCCCCTGTTGTGGGCGCAGCAACGCCGTAGAGGCCGTTTGTTCGGTGGCGCTCAGGCCCAGCTTAGTGCCCAGCAGCATGGCATTGATGGCGCCGGTCTGCTCGCTGTTGTCGTCTAGGTAAGTGGGGCCGGTACGGTTGGTAAAGCGCTGGTAGGAGCCCTGCGGCCCGCCGGAATCCGGGAATTGCCCGGCATCGTTCAGGCTGTCGCCGAATACCACCATGGTGGAATAGGGCATGGGTGCGGCCACCGCGCTGGTGCAGGCGAGGGCCAACAGGCATAGAGCAAAAGGCCGAGCGTTTTTCTTGCGCATTGATCAGTCCTTAAATGACGAGGCATATACGGCTTGATCATCTGGCTCGGGGTTGTGCCGGGGGTATCGGACCGGGCGGTTTAAAGCGGCGGAAAGCTCTTACCGTGCGGCTATCGCGGCGGATCTTTCGCGGCCAGGTGCACTCAGTTTCTTTTGGCACAAGTCATGCTTTTGTAACCGTCATGTGTTTGCGCAGAAGTGGCTAAGGGCGGTTGCCCGGCGCTGCGGAGCAGGCGTTTATTGCGGTTGGTTTCTGCTGTGGAGGTGAGGGTTGAGCACCTTTTTCGCGCGTATGTTGGTGCTGTTGCTCGGTTTAGTGGCTGCGGCTATGCCTGCCCTGGCAGCGACAGGCAGTGGGCGGATGACGGTCGGCTTTCATCAAATGACCCTGCGTGACCCCCTCGACCAACAGCCCATGCAGGCGGTGGCTTTCTACCCAGCTTTCGCCCATGCCACCGTCAGTAACATCGGCCCGTACCATATTGCCGCCGGCCAGGATGCCCCGGTGGCGCCGGGTCACTACCCGTTGTTGGTGCTCTCCCACGGCAACAGCGGCAGCCCGCTGGCGCAGCACGACCTGGCCACTTACCTGGCCAAGCATGGTTTTGTGGTATTGGCGGTGGTTCACCCTGGCGATAACTACGCCGATCAGAGCCGCCTCGGCACGGTGAGCAACCTGTATGGCCGCCCGATGCAGATTTCTGAGGCCATCACCGACGCTCTGCAAGACCCTTGGTTGGAAGCCTTTGTCGATGAGCAACGGATTGGCATGATTGGCTATTCCGCCGGTGGCGAAACCGCGCTGATCGTCGCCGGTGCGCAGCCGCAAATGCAGTTGCTGCGCGACTATTGCCAAGCTCACCCCAGCGATCAGGACGCTTGCCGCACCCAGGGCGAATTGGTGGTTGACCGCGACGACCTGGTACCGGAAAGCGACCCACGGGTAAAAGCGTTGCTGTTATTGGCGCCGTTGGGCCTGATGTTTGGCAAGGAGGAACTGCAAGACGTGCAAATGCCGGTGCTGATGTATGCCGGCGACAACGACCAATTGCTGGCCATCGAAACCAACGCCCTGGCGCTGAGCCACAGCCTGCCGCAACCGCCGCACTACCGTCTGCTTGATGGAGCCGGGCACTTTATTTTTATGTCGCCGTGCTCAGCCGAGCAGGAACAAATGATGCCGATGCTGTGCAAAGACGCCGAAGGCGTGGACCGTCAGCGCATTCACCGGCGCATAAATGCCGAAGCGGTGGAGTTCTTCAGTACCGTGCTTGGCCCGGATTTATCCAACCACCAGGCCTCGCTGCACTAACCCGCACTCGCGCGCCTGGCTAGCCACAGGCTCAGACACAACCCGCCCAAGGCCAGTAGGGCGGCGGCGAGAAAAATGCCGTTGTAGCCAAACCAGTAAGCCACCGCACCCATCAGCGGCCCGGCAATTGCCAAGGCCAAGTCAAAGAACACCGCATAAGCACTAAAGCCGGCGCTGCGGCTGCTGTCCGGAATCTGCTTGATGGCTTCCACGCCCAATGCCGGGTATACCAGCGACAACCCGCAGCCGGTCAGGGCCGCGCCCGCCATCGCCCACAACGGCGACGGCGCAAACCACAACAGCAGCAGGCCCAGGGTTTCGATGCCCATGCAACCAATTGCCACGCTGTAGCCGCCGTAGCGTTTAATGGCGTCGATCAGCAGCACCCGCGCGCCAATAAAGGCCACACCAAAAGCCGACAGGCTATACGCCGCGCCGCTCCAGCCTTTACTGGCGAAGTACAGGGCGACAAAGGTGGTCAGCGTGCCGTAACCAATCGAGCCCAAGGCCAGGCCCACGCCATAGGGCGCAATTCGCCCCAGCACCGTACTGAACGGCAAACGCTCGCCCTTCAACACCGGCGCCGACGCGCGCTTGCGGATCAGCAGCAACCCCAGCAGCGCCAAGGCGGTAAGGGCGCACCCCATGGTCCAGTAGCCCCAGGCGTCGACCATCAGCACGCCCACCGGCGCACCAATGGCTATGGCGCCATAGGCAGCGATGCCGTTCCAGGAAATCACCCGCGCCGTGTGCTCGGTACCGACCTGATTGATACCCCAGCTGATGGTGCTGACCCCCAGCAAACCCTGGGTAACACCTAGCAGCAAACGAGCGACCAGCATAATCAACAGGCTAAGCAGTGGCAGGTGGCTGACTTCGGTGGATAGCAGCGTTAGCAGCCCGCTGATGGCAATGCCACTCAGGCCATACACCAGCGCCGGCTTGGTGCCCAAGCTGTCGGCCACGCGCCCGGCGAGCGGGCGGGTGAGCAG
>NZ_JBBNAH010000182.1:0-1590 GCF_037994325.1 Pseudomonas sp. | reverse complement strand
ATGATAAAAGCCCGAGGTTATTCTGATAAAGAATAATTGATTCCTTGCTTATGCCATCAAGCGGAGACGTCAAATCTACGCATATTCCATAAATATATAAATAAATTGTTATTTATTCTTTTTAATTTGCACGCCGCCTGAGCATAGTGAGCCCCACGCATCGACATGCACCAGGAGCTGCACCATGAGCCTAAGACTCGGCGATATCGCCCCCGACTTCGAACAAGACTCTAGCCAAGGCCGCATTCGTTTTCACGAATGGCTGGGCAATAGCTGGGGTGTGTTGTTTTCCCACCCGGCCGACTTTACCCCGGTGTGCACCACTGAGCTTGGTTTTACCGCCAAGTTGAAAGACCAATTCGCTGAGCGCGGCGTGAAAGTGATCGCCTTGTCGGTGGACCCGGTGGACTCGCACCTGAAGTGGATCGACGACATCAACGAAACCCAGAGCACCACCGTGGGCTTCCCGATTATTGCCGATGCTGACCGCAAGGTTTCTGGCCTGTACGACCTGATTCACCCCAACGCCAACGACACCCTGACCGTGCGTTCGCTGTTTGTGATCGACCCGAATAAAAAGGTTCGTCTGACCATCACCTACCCGGCCAGCACCGGGCGCAATTTCAACGAAATTCTGCGGGTGATCGACTCGCTGCAACTGACCGACAACTACAAAGTCGCCACCCCCGCCAACTGGGTGGACGGCGATGAGGTGGTGATCGTGCCGTCGCTGCGTGATGAAGACGAAATCAAACAACGCTTCCCTAAAGGCTACCGCGCGGTGAAACCGTACCTGCGCCTGACCCCGCAACCGAATCGTTGATACACCCCAAGCAAGTATTTACCTGAGCCCGTTTGAGCCTGGGCGCCCACACGGCGCTCAGCAACACACGGCAAGGCGAGGAGTTAGCAATGTTGGTGGTTTCCTTGAGCGGCAGTCCGAGCCAGAGATCCCGTAGCGGAATCTTGCTGGAGCGCTCGCAGCGTTGGCTGCAGCAACACGGTGTGGACGTGGTGAGTTACCGCATTCAGGACTTCAATGCCGAAGACCTGCTGCACGCGCGTTTCGACAGCCCGCAGATTATTGCCCTGCAAGCGCAGATCGCCGCTGCTGACGGCTTGCTGATTGCCACGCCGGTGTACAAGGCCTCGTTTTCTGGCGCGCTGAAAGTGCTGTTGGACCTGCTGCCCGAACGTGCCCTGGAACACAAAGTGGTGCTGCCGTTTTCTACCGGTGGCAGCAAGGCGCACATGCTGGCGGTGGACTACGCCCTGCGCCCGGTGCTCACCGCACTTAAAGCCCAGGACGTGCAACACGGCGTGTTTGCCGACGACAGCCAGATCGCCTACGGCGAGAACGGTGCTGCCGCGCAGTTGGCGGCGAGTTTGGAGCAGCGCCTGGATGAAGCGCTTGAACAGTTCCACAGCGCCTTGGCCCGCCGCCCCAAACCCCTGGACCCGAACCTGTTGAACCAACGGTTGCTCGCGGCGAATTGGAGTATTTGAAGCTTTAGCGCCCCTCTCCCGCTTGCGGGAGAGGGGCGGGGGAGAGGAGCCGTTAAAGCTGCCCCCTCACCCCAACCCTCTCCC
>NZ_JBBNAH010000181.1:0-3474 GCF_037994325.1 Pseudomonas sp. | reverse complement strand
GTATATATTCCGCCCCTGTTCTGTGCCGCAACGACAGTGCTGGCCTTAACCTGAACACCATCGCCCGGATGGCGAAATTGGTAGACGCAAGGGACTTAAAATCCCTCGTTCTTTGAACGTGCCGGTTCGACCCCGGCTCCGGGCACCACTTGTAAAACAAAGGCCTCCCCACAGCAGTGCGGGAGGCCTTTGTCGTTTCTAGCCCTTGCCCTATGCGGGTGAGACCCTATGCGCTAGCGGCGTTTGCTCCAAAATTTTCACCGTTTCCTACACAGTTTCCACTTTGATACTACGATCAGAGAGCGTCCTGAACTAAGCCGGGACGCTCTCTGTTTATCACGAATCGAGGTGGATGCTTGGCCAGAGTATTGATCGCTGATGACCATGAAGTAATCCGCATGGCCACGCGCATGATGTTGGAGAACGCCGGTCACCAGGTTGTAGGGGAGGCCAGTAACGGCGTTGAGGTGGTTAGCCTGGTGCGCACGCTGGCGCCGGATTTGATCATTCTCGACATGGACATGCCGCAGCTGGATGGTTTCGCCGTGCTGCAACGCCTGCACGCCGAGCCAAAAGCCGCCAAGATCATTGTGTTTTCTGGGCTTGATGCCAGCCGATATGCGGTCCGTTGCGCGCGGGCCGGAGCTTCGGGCTTTGTCTCCAAAGATAGCGATTTGAAGCAGCTGACTAATGCCGTGCAAGTCGTTATGTCCGGCTACAAGCTGTTTCCCGTTACTGAATATTCCTCGGTGGACGGCAGTGCGACCCTGGCGTCTGAGAAGGAACTGATCGAGACCTTGTCCGATCGTGAGCTGACGGTGCTGCGTGCTCTTGCTCGCGGTCATCGAATCAAGGATATCGCCGATGAATTGCTGCTTAGCGAGAAGACCGTGAGCACTTATAAAAGCCGGCTGATTGGCAAGCTGCAGGTGGGCAATATTTTGGAGTTGGTGGAGTTGGCGAAGCGCAACGATTTAATTTAAGCGGCGCTTTTTACCGCGCTTAGTTATGAGGATTTTTCCGCCCAAGGCTTAGTTTTGTCGCTGCCGGAGAAACCTTGTTGCTTTGTCGATACCGCTTGTAGAAAGCGTTTTGGATCTATCGGTTCATCCAAATAGCGGATTTCATAGTGAAGGTGTGGGCCGCTGCTGCGTCCTGTGTTGCCGCTACGGCCAATCACCTCCTGGGCCTTCACTTTATTTCCCTTGCGAACGTCCACCGAGTCCAAATGGGCATAAACAGTCGAATAGCCGAGAGGGTGTTCGATCACGATGTGTTTGCCGTAGCTGGAGTTACCAATGGCATCGGCTTTGGAGACCACGCCATCGGCGGTGCTTAGTATCGGTGTGCCGCGCGGTGCACTGAAGTCGATTCCCTTATGCTGAGAGAACAACTGTTTGATGGGATGAATGCGCAGGCCAAACGCGGAGTTCACCTGGCTGCCTTGCAGCGGCAAGCCGATGGGAAGGTCCTGATTTAGCAGCGGCTGTGTGAACGTCGAAGAACGGTGGGGGAGGGAAGGCAGAACCACGCTCATTGCGAGGGTGGGTTTAGGCATCTGAGCGCGCTTGGCAGCGTTGCCGGTATTTATGTTGTTGTTTAGCAGCTCCCTGGTATCCAGATCAGACTCAACCACGCTTACAGGGTCTTGCCGTAAGCGTGCAGTTATAGATTGCAGCGGGGAGCTAACTGCTAAGGCTGGTAACGTGGTTAGAACGGCACTGAGAGCGGCTGCTAGAAAGGTGCCGGCTCGCGCTTTCTGCTCGACATTGGGGTAAAGGCTTTTCATGGCGCGGACTCGGCAGTTGGAAGAGCGCCGATTCTGACGAGCAGTGGTTTTAACGGCGGTAGGCCTGTCCTACGCCTTTTGTAGGCGTTTCTTTCGCTTTCCGAGAGGAGTCCGTTGGTCCATTGGCCTGCAGCGCAAGTGAACGGGCTGCTTTACCGACGACCTAACGCCTACATGCTGTACATCTGAGGTGGTGCAAAATGAACAGAATTTTCCTCGTGCTCTTGGTGTTCGTGGGTTTACCTGGTGCCTGGGTGAGCGCAGCGGAAGTCGTCGGTCAGCAACGCATCATCACGCGCACCTACGTCAGTCCTGGCGCCAGCGGCAGCATCAGTGAGTCGAGCCGTCAGCAGGGCTACACCGGCTATGGCGGCTACCAGGTTCCAGACAATCGCTACGGCAATAGCAGCAACTACCAGGGCAGTGGTTCAACGCAGATTCGCGGCAACGTGCGCCAGACTATTGAATACCCTGGCGTCGGTGAGTTTGAACGGCAACCGGGCAGCCAATCAGTGCAAAAGAATCGTCCTTGACCGGTCTTAGCCAAGGCTGCAAGGGCGCGTAAAAACAGTTAGGCGCGCAGCCTGAATGGGCTCCCCAACGCAATATTAGCGATTGGTTGGAACTATCTGGGCTAGGGTTTCTCTATGGTGGCATTGGTCGCTCTGTGGCTGACCCCAGAGCAGGCCATTGTAAGGCGAGTGCCGCCTCATTAGACTGCGCGGCACTAACGGTACGACCCTTCTTTCAAGGACTCACATGATCAAGAAATGCTTGTTCCCGGCTGCTGGTTACGGTACTCGCTTCCTGCCAGCGACAAAGGCCATGCCCAAGGAAATGCTGCCGGTGGTGAACAAGCCGCTGATTCAGTATGGCGTTGAAGAAGCCCTGGAAGCCGGGCTCTCGGAAATCTCCATCGTTACTGGCCGTGGCAAGCGCGCCCTGGAAGACCACTTCGACATCAGCTATGAGTTGGAGCACCAGATCAAAGGCACCGACAAGGAAAAATACCTGGTTGGTATCCGCCGTCTGATCGACAACTGCAGCTTCTCCTACACCCGCCAAGTAGAAATGAAAGGCCTCGGCCACGCCATTTTGTCTGGCCGCCCACTGATCGGCGATGAGCCCTTCGCGGTAGTGCTGGCGGACGACCTGTGCGTCAACCTCGAAGGCGACGGCGTTCTGACCCAGATGGTCAAGCTGTACAACCAATTCCGCTGCTCCATCGTCGCCATTCAAGAAGTGCCGAAAGATGAAGTGTCCAAGTACGGCGTTATCGCTGGCGAAATGATCCGTGAAGACATCTACCGCGTTAACAGCATGGTGGAGAAACCCAAGCCGGAAGATGCGCCGTCGAACCTGGCGATTATCGGTCGTTACATCCTGACCCCCGATATCTTCAAGTTGATCGAAGAAACCGAGCCAGGCAAAGGCGGCGAAATTCAGATCACCGACGCCCTGATGAAACAAGCGCAAGACGGTTGCGTACTGGCCTACAAATTCAAAGGCCAACGTTTCGACTGCGGCGGCGCCGAGGGCTATATCGACGCCACCAACTTCTGCTTCGAAAACTTCTACAAAACGGGCAAGGCTTACTAAGCCAACCCCGAGTTGTAAAAAAGGCCACCGCGAGGTGGCTTTTTTATATCCGTAGGGTGTGCTGTGCGCACCAAGGTGGTTGTCAA
>NZ_JBBNAH010000180.1:0-3797 GCF_037994325.1 Pseudomonas sp. | reverse complement strand
AGCCCATTTAGGGCTCCCGCTTTTTTATCCAGCGTTAAGGTGTGCTTACTGTGGGAAAGCCGGTGGGTTTACGCCCGCCATGTCTTCCATCACACGTACAACCTGGCAGCTGTAGCCGAATTCGTTGTCGTACCACACGTACAGCACAACGCGGTTGTCGTTGCAGATGGTCGCTTCCGCATCCACCACACCAGCGAAACGCGAGCCAACGAAGTCGGTGGACACCACTTCCAGCGAGTTAACGAAGTCGATCTGGCGATGCAGATCCGAGTGCAGCGCTACATAGCGCAGGTACTCGTTCATTTCTTCGCGGGTGGAGGCCTTTTCCAGGTTCAGGTTGAGGATGGCCATCGACACGTTCGGTGTCGGTACGCGAATGGCGTTGCCAGTCAACTTGCCCGCCAGTTCCGGCAGCGCTTTGGCAGCAGCGGTGGCAGCACCGGTTTCGGTAATAACCATGTTCAACGGCGCGCTACGACCACGGCGATCGCCTTTGTGGAAGTTGTCGATCAGGTTCTGGTCGTTGGTGTACGAGTGAACGGTTTCAACGTGGCCGTTAACGATGCCGAACTTGTCATTCACCGCTTTGAGCACCGGCACGATGGCGTTGGTGGTGCAGGAAGCGGCGGAGATAATTTTGTCGTCCGGGGTGATTTCACCGTGGTTGATGCCGTGCACGATGTTTTTCAGCTTGCCTTTGCCCGGCGCGGTCAGCACCACGCGGTCAACGCCTGGGCAACCCAGGTGCTGGCCGAGGCCCTCGGCGTCACGCCATACACCGGTGTTGTCGACCAGCAGGGCGTTGCTGATGCCGTACTGGGTGTAGTCGACTTCTTTCGGGTCTTTGGCGTAGATGATTTGAATCAGGTTGCCGTTAGCGGTGAGGGTGTTGTTTTCCTCATCCACGGTGATGGTGCCGTTGAACGGACCATGTACCGAGTCGCGACGCAGCAGGCTGGCGCGTTTGACCAGGTCGTTGCTGGCGCCTTTGCGCACAACGATAGCGCGCAAGCGCAGACCGTCGCCGCCACCGGTTTTTTCGATCAGGATGCGCGCCAGCAGGCGGCCGATACGACCGAAACCGTACAGCACAACGTCAGTGCCTTTGCGGGCGGTGCCGTTTTGCTTGCCAACCACAGCGGCCAGTTCGTCACGCACGAACTGTTCAATGGCGCGGCCATTGCCTTCGGCTTTGAATTTGACCACGAGTTTGCCGAGGTCCACCGAAGCGGCGCCAAGCTTGAGGGCGCTCATTTCTTTAAGAACGGCAAAGGTCTCGTGAACCGAGAGTTCGCTTTCGTCCGACTGACGGTGACGGGCAAAACGGTGGGCTTTGAGAATCTGGATAACCGAGCGATTAATCATGCTGCGGCCGTAAATCGAGGTCACCACGTTGTTATTGCGGTATAGCTGACCAATCAGCGGAATCATCGCCTCCGCGAGTGCTTCACGATCAATCCATTCACCAAGACACTGATCAGGCTTCTGAGTCACGGGCAATACCTTTAACAAGTATGTAGGGGCTGAAAAAACGGGCTACATTATGACCGCGTCGTCAACGAGCGGCAATCTGCAGCGGACGAAACACTGACAGCGTAACCGTTGGATAGTTACAATCGGCCCGGTTAATCCTCAGCCGGAGCCACGACCTCTCGTGTCCGTATTGCGCTTACCCAGCCTTCCTGCCGCTTCCGGCAAACAAACATGGGGCAACCTGCCTGGCGCCGCACTAAGCCTGGCGATTGCCGAAGCCGCCAATGCGGCCAAACGCTTCACTTTATTGCTGACCGCCGACAGCCAGAGCGCCGAGCGCCTGGAACAGGAGCTGAAGTTTTTCGCCCCTGAGTTGCCGGTGCTGCATTTTCCCGACTGGGAAACCCTGCCCTACGATCTGTTTTCGCCGCACCAAGACATTATTTCCCAGCGCATCGCCAGCCTGTATCGCCTGCCAGAGCTGAGTCACGGCATTCTTGTAGTGCCGATTACCACTGCCCTTCACCGTCTCGCTCCGAAGCGCTTTTTGCTCGGTAGCAGCCTGGTATTGGACGTTGGCCAGAAGCTTGATGTGGAGCAAATGCGTACGCGCCTGGAAGCCACCGGCTACCGCTACGTGGAGACGGTGTATGAACATGGCGAGTTCACCGTACGCGGCGCGCTGATCGACTTGTTCCCGATGGGCACCAAGCTGCCCTACCGCATCGACCTATTTGATGACGAAATTGAGACCCTGCGCACGTTCGACCCGGAGACCCAGCGCTCCATCGACAAGGTCGACTCAATCCACCTGCTGCCGGCCCGCGAATTTCCGCTGAATAAAGAAGCCGTCACCGGCTTTCGCGCCCGCTTCCGCGAGCGCTTTGACGTCGACTTCCGCCGCTGCACCATCTATCAAGACCTCAACAGCGGCATCACCCCGGCCGGTATCGAGTACTACCTGCCGCTGTTCTTTGACGAAACCGACACCCTGTTCGACTACCTGCCCAGCGACACCCAAGTGTTCTCGCTGCCCGGCATCGAACAGGCCAGCGAGAACTTCTGGAACGACGTGCGCAACCGCTACGAAGAGCGTCGCGTCGATCCCGAACGGCCCTTGGTGCCGCCGGCTGAATTGTTTTTGCCGGTGGAAGACTGCTTTGCTCGTCTGAAAAACTGGCCGCGTGTGGTGGTTAGCCAGCAAGACGTGGATGTCGGCGTGGGCCGCGAACGTTTCCCCGCGCAAACCCTGCCGGACTTGGCGATTCAAGCCAAAGCCCAGCAACCCATGGCAGCGCTGGAGCAGTTTCTTAACGACTTCCCCGGCCGCGTGCTGTTTACCGCCGAGTCGGCCGGGCGCCGCGAAGTGCTGTTGGAGTTGCTCGCCCGCCTGCGCTTAAAGCCCGTGGAAGTGGACGGTTGGAGTGCATTTGCCAGCGGCAAAGAGCGCCTGGCCATTACCATCGCCCCGCTGGACGACGGCTTGCAGCTGGATGAGCCGGCGCTGGCGTTGATCGCCGAAAGCCCATTGTTTGGTCAGCGCGTGATGCAACGTCGGCGTCGGGATAAAACCCGCGGCGACCATGGCGATGCGGTAATCAAAAACCTCACTGAGCTGCGCGAGGGCGCGCCGGTGGTGCATATCGACCATGGCGTGGGCCGCTACCTAGGCCTGGCGACGCTGGAGGTGGACAACCAGACCGCCGAATTCCTCATGCTCGCCTACGCCGACGAAGCCAAGTTGTATGTGCCGGTAGCCAACCTGCACCTGATCGCCCGTTACACCGGCAGCGACGATGCCTTGGCGCCGTTGCACCGCTTGGGCTCGGAAACCTGGCAGAAAGCCAAACGCAAAGCCGCTGAACAAGTGCGCGATGTGGCCGCCGAGTTGCTGGATATCTACGCCCGCCGCGCGGCCCGTGAAGGCTACGCCTTCGCCGACCCGAAGCTGGACTACGAGACCTTTAGCGCCGGTTTCCCCTTCGAAGAAACCCCGGACCAGCAGACCACCATCGAAGCCGTTATGGCCGACATGCTAGCTCCGAAGCCGATGGACCGTCTGGTCTGCGGCGACGTCGGTTTCGGCAAAACCGAAGTGGCCATGCGCGCGGCGTTTATCGCCGTGCACAGCGGCAAACAGGTGGCGATTCTGGTGCCCACCACCCTGCTCGCCCAACAGCACTACAACAGCTTCCGTGACCGCTTTGCCGACTGGCCGGTGACCGTGGAAGTGATGAGCCGCTTTAAGTCCGACAAGGAAGTGAAGGCGGCGGTGGCGCAGTTGGCTGAAGGCAAGATCGACATCGTGATCGGCACCCACAAGC
>NZ_JBBNAH010000179.1:0-5068 GCF_037994325.1 Pseudomonas sp. | reverse complement strand
GTCAGCACGCCATCGATATAGCGCGCGGATTGCTCACCTGGACGGATGCCAGGAATAAAGGCACCAGACTTCTTCAGGTTTTCCGCCACGTCTTTCGGGTTAAACATCAACGCTGTGTAGAAGAAGCAGAAGAAAACAATCCCTGCACTAAACAGCAAGATATTCAACGGCTGACCAGGAGCGATAGCCTGCGAAACATCCTGAAGCCAGCCCAAACCAGCAGACTGACCAAACCAGGCGCCCAGCGAAGCCGGGAACAGCAGAAGGCTACTGGCAAAAATAGCCGGAATAACGCCGGCCATGTTTACCTTCAACGGCAAGTGGCTAGTCTGCGCAGCAAAAACCTTACGGCCCTGCTGGCGCTTGGCGTAGTGCACAGCAATACGACGCTGGCCCCGCTCAATGAAGACCACGAAACCGATGATCGCTACCGCGAGCAAGCCGATTGCAACCAGGGCGAAGATATTGATATCACCCTGACGAGCAGACTCGAAAGACTGCCCAATTGCGCGCGGCAAACCAGCGACAATACCTGAGAAGATCAACATCGAGATGCCGTTACCGACACCGCGCTCAGTGATCTGCTCACCCAGCCACATCATGAACATGGCACCAGCAACAAAAGTACTGACTGCCACGAAGTGAAAGCCGAAATCGCCCGAGAACGCTACACCTTGACCCGCCAGACCAACCGACATGCCGGTGGCCTGTACAAAAGCAAGGATCAAGGTGCCGTAGCGGGTGTACTGGCTAATCTTGCGACGGCCAGACTCACCTTCCTTCTTCAACTGCTCCAGTTGCGGGCTAACAGCAGTCATGAGCTGCATGATGATCGAAGCCGAAATGTACGGCATGATCCCCAATGCAAAAATACTCATGCGCTCCAGCGCACCACCGGAAAACATGTTGAACAAGCTAAGAATGGTCCCCTCGTTCTGCCGAAACAGATCCGCCAACCGGTCCGGGTTAATACCTGGAACTGGGATGTGAGCACCTACCCGATAGACGATGATCGCCAAAAGGAGAAAGCGCAGACGAGCCCAGAGCTCGGATAACCCGCCATTGCTGAGCGCTGAGAGAGCACCTTGCTTAGCCATTTATTCCTCGAATTTGCCGCCAGCTGCTTCGATAGCCGCACGCGCACCTTTGGTGGCGGCGATACCTTTGAGGGTCACCGCGCGAGTAATCTCACCGGACAGCATTACTTTCACACGCTGTACGTTTTGATTAATCAGGTTGGCATCCTTCAGGGACTGCAGAGTTACCACGTCGCCTTCCACTTTATTCAGCTCGGAGGTGCGAACTTCCGCACGATCCATAGCTTTCAGGGAGACGAAGCCGAACTTCGGCAGACGACGGTGCAGCGGCTGTTGACCGCCTTCAAAGCCCGGAGCGATAGTGCCACCGGAGCGGGAGGTCTGACCTTTGTGGCCGCGGCCACCAGTCTTACCCAAACCGCTACCGATACCACGGCCCGGACGGTGCTTCTCGCGACGGGAACCCGGCGCAGGACTCAGATCGTTCAGGTACATGTGTTAACCCTCAACTCGCAACATGTAGTAAGCCTTGTTGATCATCCCGCGGTTAGCCGGAGTATCCAAAACTTCTACAGTGTGACCGATGCGACGCAGCCCCAGACCCTTAACGCACAGTTTGTGGTTAGGAATGCGGCCGGTCATGCTTTTGATCAACGTTACTTTAACGGTAGCCATGATCAGCGAATCTCCTCAACGCTCTTGCCGCGCTTAGCAGCAATAGAACCCGGGGATTGCATAGCTTTCAAACCTTTGAAAGTGGCGTGAACCACGTTTACCGGGTTAGTCGAGCCGTAGCATTTGGCCAACACATTCTGCACGCCAGCAACTTCGAGAACGGCACGCATAGCGCCGCCAGCGATGATGCCGGTACCTTCAGAAGCTGGCTGCATGTACACCTTGGAGGCGCCATGAGCGGACTTCATTGCGTACTGCAGAGTGGTGCCATTCAGGTCCACTTGAATCATATTGCGACGAGCAGCTTCCATAGCCTTCTGGATAGCAGCCGGCACTTCGCGAGACTTGCCACGACCGAAACCTACACGGCCTTTACCATCACCCACCACGGTCAACGCGGTGAAAGTGAAGATACGGCCGCCTTTTACGGTCTTAGCTACACGATTAACTTGAACCAGCTTCTCGATGTAGCCTTCGTCATTGCCGTTGTCGCGGCTGTCGCGTCTTTGATCGTTATTTGCCATAACTTAGAACTCCAGCCCGCCTTCACGAGCAGCATCAGCCAGTGCCTTAACACGGCCGTGGTACTTGAAGCCAGAACGGTCGAATGCCACCTGAGTGACGCCAGCGGCTTTCGCACGCTCAGCAACCAGTTGGCCAACTTTCGTGGCCGCGTCAATGTTGCCAGTGGCACCAGTACGCAGATCCTTGTCCAAAGTCGAAGCGCTCGCCAAGACTTTGCTGCCGTCGGCCGAGATGACCTGGGCGTAAATGTGCTGCGAAGAGCGGTACACGCAGAGACGCACGGCTTCTAGCTCGTGCATTTTCAGGCGTGCTTTGCGAGCGCGACGCAGTCGAGTAACTTTTTTGTCGGTCATTTGCTATGCCCTACTTCTTCTTCGCTTCTTTACGGCGGACGACTTCGTCTGCGTAACGCACACCTTTACCTTTGTAAGGTTCTGGCGGACGGAAGTCACGGATCTCAGCGGCCACTTGACCTACCAGCTGCTTGTCGATGCCCTTGATCAGGATATCGGTTTGGCTAGGAGTTTCTGCGGTAACGCCTTTTGGCAGTTCGTAGTCCACTGGGTGCGAGAAACCAAGTGCCAGAGAAAGGATTTCGCCTTTTGCCTGAGCTTTGTAACCAACACCAACCAGCTGCAGCTTACGCTCGAAGCCTTGGCTGACGCCGATTACCATGTTGTTCACCAACGCACGGGTGGTACCGGCCATTGCACGAGTCTGTTGATCGCCATTGCGAGCAGCAAAACGCAGCTCACCAGCTTCTTCAACAATTTCCACGGACGAATGGACGTTAAGTTCTAGAGCGCCTTTAGCACCCTTCACCGAGAGCTGTTGGCCGGCGAGTTTGATCTCGACACCAGCTGGCAGCTTAACGGGGTTCTTAGCAACGCGAGACATGCTTGTTCCCCCCTTAGAACACGGTGCAGAGCACTTCGCCGCCGACACCGGCAGCGCGCGCAGCACGATCCGTCATCACACCTTTGTTGGTGGAGACGATGGAAACGCCGAGACCGCCGCGAACTTTTGGCAGATCATCAACGGATTTGTACTGACGCAGGCCTGGACGGCTAACGCGCTTTACTTCTTCGATGACCGGACGGCCTTCGAAATATTTCAGCTCGATGGACAGCTGCGGCTTAACGTCGCTGCTGATCTGAAAACCCGCAATATAACCTTCGTCCTTCAGGACTTTGGCTACAGCCACCTTCAACGTGGAAGACGGCATGCTTACGACGGACTTTTCAGCCATCTGGGCATTACGGATACGAGTTAGCATGTCCGCTAACGGGTCCTGCATACTCATGGGCTAGGTGCTCCTGAAACAAAAGAATTAGCCATACGGCTACTGCATGTCGCTAGAAATATGCCGTGCATATAAAAGCCAGGCTCAGGCGAGCCGAGCATTCTAGAGACTGATTAAAAATGAATCAAGCCCCAAAAGGGGCTTGATTCATTTTTGCTCAATACCGAGGTCAGCACCGCGAAGGATAGACCCCGGCATGTCGAGACTTCGACTTACCAGCTGGCTTTCACCAGACCTGGCACATCACCGCGCATCGCAGCCTCGCGCAGCTTGTTACGGCCTAGGCCGAACTTGCGGTACACGCCGTGCGGACGGCCGGTGATGCGGCAACGGTTACGCAAGCGCGAAGCGCTAGCGTCACGTGGCTGCTTTTGCAAAGCGATCTGCGCTTCCCAACGAGCTTCCGGACTGGTGTTCGGATTAGCGATGGTAGCTTTCAGCTCGGCACGCTTTTTGGCGTACTTAGCTACCGTTTGCTGACGCTTCAGCTCGCGGTTTTTCATGCTTGTCTTGGCCATGTTCCTACTCCGATCAGTTGCGGAACGGGAATTTGAAAGCACGCAGCAAGGCGCGACCTTCATCATCCGTACGAGCAGTAGTGGTCAGGGTGATGTCCAGACCGCGCAGAGCATCGATTTTGTCGTAATCGATTTCCGGGAAAATAATCTGCTCTTTCACGCCCATGCTGTAGTTACCACGACCATCGAAGGACTTGGCATTCAGGCCGCGGAAGTCACGCACGCGCGGCAGGGAGATCGAAAGCAGACGATCCAGGAATTCATACATACGTTCGCGACGCAAGGTCACTTTCACGCCGATCGGCCAACCTTCACGGACTTTAAAGCCCGCGATGGATTTCTTGGCGTAAGTCACAACGACTTTTTGACCGGTGATCTTTTCCAAATCCGCTACCGCGTGCTCGATAATTTTCTTATCA
The DNA here is from genome assembly GCF_037994325.1 of Pseudomonas sp. GTDB lineage: Bacteria > Pseudomonadota > Gammaproteobacteria > Pseudomonadales > Pseudomonadaceae > Aquipseudomonas. Next base: position 591 of record NZ_JBBNAH010000179.1, on the reverse strand, counting down.
CCGATCGCTTCGCCAAGACCCATGTTCAGGGTGATTTTGGTAACGCGCGGAACTTCCATCACGTTCGAAAGCTTGAGTTCTTCCTTAAGCTTCGGAGCGATTTCTTTCCGATAAATCTCTTTTAGTCGTGCCATGGTCTTCTACCTAGCAGTGTTCAAGCATCAACCGCTTTTTGGGTCGACTTGAAGACACGAATTTTCTTGCCGTCTTCTACTTTGAAACCAACGCGATCAGCCTTGTTGGTTTCGCTGTTGAAAATGGCGACGTTAGAGACGTGCAGAGGCGCCTCTTTCTCGACGATACCGCCTTGAGCACCCAGCATCGGGTTCGGCTTGGTGTGGCGCTTCACCAGGTTGATCCCACCAACGACCAAGCGGTCGTCAGCGAGAACCTTGAGCACCTTGCCACGCTTACCTTTGTCTTTGCCGGCGATCACGATGATCTCGTCGTCACGACGAATCTTTTGCATGTCGGATCTCCTTACAGCACTTCTGGGGCGAGCGAGACGATCTTCATGAACTTCTCAGTACGAAGTTCACGGGTCACTGGCCCAAAGATACGGGTGCCGATCGGCTCTTGCTTGTTGTTCAG
>NZ_JBBNAH010000178.1:0-4761 GCF_037994325.1 Pseudomonas sp. | reverse complement strand
GGCCAGTGGTGTCTTGCGAGCCCACGGTGGTCATTTTCGGTTCGCAGTAGGTGCCAGGGCGAACGCCTTTACCTGCTGGCAGACCACACGCCTTGCCGACCATTTTCTGCGCCAGGGTGAAACCCTTGCCAGTGTCGACCGGTGCTTCCGGCAGTTTGAACAGGTCGGTTGGGCCCAGGCCCAGCTCGGCACGTGCTTTATCCGTCAGGCCACGGCCAACGATCAGCGGAATACGGCCGCCAGCGCGAACTTCGTCCAACAGTACCGGGGTTTTCAGTTCGAAGGTGGTGATGACTTCATCAGTACCGTGCTTGCAAACCTTGCCAGCGTGCGGGTACAGGTCGATCACGTCGCCCATGTGCATGTTCGATACATCGAACTCGATCGGCAGGGCGCCAGCATCTTCCATGGTGTTGTAGAAGATTGGTGCGATTTTCGAGCCGAAGCAGAAGCCGCCAGCACGCTTGTTCGGTACATACGGAATGTCGTCGCCGAAGAACCACAGCACCGAGTTGGTGGCGGACTTACGGGAAGAACCGGTACCTACAACGTCACCCACGTAAGCGATAGGGAAGCCTTCGCCACGCATGGTTTCGATTTGCTTCATCGGGCCGATGGAGCCTTGCACGTCAGGCACGATGCCGTCGCGAGCCATTTTCAACATGGCCAGGGCGTGCAACGGGATGTCTGGACGGGACCAGGCGTCTGGCGCCGGCGACAGGTCGTCGGTGTTGGTTTCGCCGGTTACTTTGAATACACGCAGGCTGATTTTGTCGGCCAGGGTAGGGCGCTTTTTGAACCACTCGCCGTCGGCCCAGGATTGCAGCACTTCTTTAGCCTGAGCGTTACCGTTCTTGGCTTTTTCGGCTACATCGTGGAATGCATCGAACATCAGCAGCGTGTGCTTGAGTTGTTCGGCAGCGGTGGCGGCCAGCTCGGCGTTATCCAGCAGCTCGACCATGGTGGCGATGTTGTAACCGCCTTGCATGGTGCCGAGCAGTTCAACAGCGCGTTGTTTGCTGATCAGCGGGGAAGTGGCTTCGCCTTTGGCAACAGCGGAAAGGAAACCAGCCTTGACGTAGGCTGCTTCGTCCACGCCTGGCGGAATGCGGTTGGTGATCAGATCAACGAGGAATTCTTCCTCGCCTGCAGGCGGGTTTTTCAGCAGATCAACCAGGCCGGCAGTTTGTTCGGCGTTTAGCGGCTGGGGCACGATGCCCTGAGCTGCACGCTCTGCAATGTGTTTGCGATAGGCTTCAAGCACAGTTATTACCCTCATCAGTGGTCCCATAGGAGTTGTCCGGGACGCATCCAGAAGCTGCTTTCAAAGTTTTACGCCTGCAGGACGTGTAGATGAGGGCTGGCTGGACTACCGGGGAAATCTGGTACCCCAGCCAACTGCGTTCTGCGGGATTAACTGTGCTCGTGACGCTTTGAAAACAGCTTCTAACGGACATCACGCCTAAGAATGGCCCGGGGATTCTACTGGAAAAGCCAAATAAAGGTAAGTCAAACCCCTACATCCTCCGGGGTGAACATCCCTAGACAAAGGGCTAATATGCCCGCCTGTTCCTGCTGCCCGTAACCCTCTGCTTATGTCCAATCACCGCATCAAAACGCCCTGCGTAGGCCTGTGTTCCACCGTTTACGGGGATCTGGTCTGTCGCGGCTGCAAGCGTTTTCATCATGAGGTGGTGAATTGGAACCTGTACAACGACGAAGAAAAGCGTGCCGTCTGGCTGCGCCTGGAAATTCTTCTGGTGCAGGTAATGGCAGCCAAGGTCGATGTATTTGACCCGGCGCGCCTGCGTCAGCAGCTTGAGCAACGGCAGATCCGCTTTGTTCCGGAGCAATCGGAATACTGCTGGGCCTATCAACTGATTGCTCGCGGCGCCCGGGTCATCAACCTGCTGGAAGCCTATGGCATGGTGCTGCTGCCGGAGTTTCGTGACTGGTCGCTGCCCGAGCTGCGCGATGCTATTGATCGCGAATTCTTTCTGCTTTCCGAAGCCCATTACGACCGCTATATCGCCCCGCGCTTTTTGCGCGAGGGCATGGAAAGCCGGGTCTGACCCCTCAGCGCTGCGCCACTAGTTCCTCCAGGTGGGCAATGATCGAATCTGGTTTTAGCACCAACACATCGCTCTCCAGTACATCCAACACCACTTCCGCCGTATTGCCGATCAGTGCACCCGAGAAGCCGGTCCGTGCCACAGTGCCCATGACCGTAACTGCCGCGCCGAGCTTTTTGGCTGTGAAGGGGATGAGCACATCTGCCGGGCCTTCGACAACATGCAGTTGCTCGTCGCTGAAACCGTATTCGTCCTGGAAGGCTTTGCACTGCTCGCGGTAACGAGCCTCGATAGTTTCCGTGAGCTGAAACACCGGGTCGGCCGAAGACAGCATGGGCGAGGGGTGGGCATTAATCACATGCAAGCTTGCTTTGGCTAAGCCAGCAATTTCATAGGCGTGATTAATGATGCTGGCGTGCAGCGTGCGATGTTCGGCGTCTGAGTTGCCGACGTCGACGGCGGCGAGAATCACGCCTTCAGTCCAGGGGCGCTGGGTTTTCACCATCAATACTGGGCACGGTGCGTAGCGCAGCAGTTTCCAATCTTCGGGTGTGAGCAGGGCTTTTTTCAGCGGGTTGTCGGGACGATGGTCTTTGACAATCAGGCCGCAGCCTTCGGCCTGCTGCACCGTGATAATGGTTTGGTGCAGGTTCTCGTGCCAGGTTTGCTGGCCAGAGACGCTGTAGCCGTCCAGGCGTAAGGCGTTGCTCATCACCTCAAGCAGGCCTGAGTGATCATGCTTTTTGTCGCACACCAGCAAGTGCAGGTGCGACTGGGTAACTCCGGCAATCAGCTTGGCGCGTTTTAGCGCGTAGCCTTCAGGGTGTTCGGGCTCGATTACCACCAAAATGCTGCGAACGGCTCTCATGGTCGTGCTCCTTGATGTCCTGGCTGCTGTAGCGGGCGAGGTCACTATAGGTTTAGCCCAACGGCGTGCTTCATGATGCAGATCAACCGTTTACCCCGCGCGTAAGGGATTTCGCGCCGGTATACTGCCGCGCTTGCCCATTTGCTTAGCCGTGATCTATGCCCGTCCTTCCTGAAATCGATGCCTTCCTGCTTTGCCCGACGCCCGCCAGCTGGGTGGAGGCGGCGCTGAACAACCTCGATATTTTGCTCATCGACCACGCCAACAATGAAAAGAAAGCCGCCGGCTCGGCCTTTCAATTTATGTTCCAGTACAGCAACAAGCTGGACCTGCAGAACAAGATGTCGCGTTTGGCGCGCGAGGAGCTGCGGCATTTTGAGCAAGTGATGGCGCTGATGAAAAAACGCGGCATGCCGTGGTTTAACGTGGGCTCGGCCCGCTACGCCGGGGCGTTGCGCAAACTTGTGCGTAACCACGAACCGGTGAAGCTGACTGACTCGCTGTTGGTTGGCGCGTTTGTTGAGGCCCGTTCCTGCGAGCGCTTCGCCGCCCTTGCGCCGCACTTGGACGAAGAGCTCGGCAAGTTCTACAGCAGCCTGCTCAAATCCGAAGCCCGGCACTTTCAGGACTATCTCAAGCTCGCCTACGAGTACGGCGATGAAGCCGATATCCAGGCCAAAATCGTCGAAATCGCAGCAAAAGAACGCGAGCTGATCGAAACGCCTGACCCTGACTTCCGCTTCCACAGTGGCGTTCCCGCCCTGAGCTAAACAGCTCTTTCTCCGCATAAAACCAGACGCTGCCCGAGATCTATCGGGCGGTTCGCTCATACCTATCGGAAAATACTGCTAGCAAGCTAAGTATTTTCGTTGACTTTAACTGCCTAGGCAGTAAATTACACACCACTACCTGCCTAGGCAGCTAACGGTGATTGTTATGACCCATTACACCCCCGACAAATTTGAGTTCATCCGCATTGGCATGTTGGTCGGCCGGGCTGCGCTGCTCAAAGATCGCATTCTTGATACCTATCTTGTGCCCCATGGCGTAACAGCGGCCCAGTTCAAGGTGCTGATGATCATCCTGCAGGGCTACGACACGCCCGCTGAGTTGTGCCGATACCTGTCGCTGGATAGCGGCTCGATGACGCGCATGCTTGACCGCCTTGAGCAAAAAAAGCTGATCGCCCGCATTCGCAGTGAAAACGATCGCCGCCAGGTGCACCTCTCGCTCACTGACGAGGGGCGAGCGCTGAATGCCTTGCTGCCGACCATTGGGGCGGCGGCGATGAACGAATTCACTGCCGCATTGACGCCGGTGGAACTGCAAAGCCTCGAAGACCTATTGAAGAAGATGCTGATTGCAGCCGGCGACACCATTGTTCTCGAACGTTTCGGTGACGTATGAGCCCAGTTCTTAAAGCGCCGTTAACGCTAACCCTGGCCGCCATGCTGCTGGCCGGTTGCGCCAACTTCAGCGGCCTGAATCCCGAAGGCGTAAGCCTTGAGGCGCAGAGCCTCAAGGCGGGGCAAAGCCTGAGCGGCGTTACCCTGTCGCCAGCCGCCTGGCCGCAAAAAGACTGGTGGAAAAGCCTGGGCGACAACCAGCTCGATAGCTTGATCAATGAAGCCCTGCGTGACAGCCCGGATATGCAAATTGCCAGCGCCCGTGCCCACCAGGCCAGTGCAGCCGCCTCTGCTGCCGATGCCGCGCGCATGCCCAGTGTCGATGCCCAGGCCAGCGTCAGTCGTTCACGCTTGGCCCGCGATCAAGACCCGCTAGGGCAGGGCGGTGCCTATAGCACCTTGCGTAGCGCTCAGC
>NZ_JBBNAH010000177.1:0-1827 GCF_037994325.1 Pseudomonas sp. | reverse complement strand
GAGCTGGGCTTGGACCGGGCTAATCTAAGCCGCCTAGCCAAGCGCCTTAATCTGAAAGCGTGATAGGCCCTTCGTAGGTGCGCTGTGCGCACCTAGCGATGTTGGATGGAACGCCACTCCCGGCATCAATCACCTAACGCCTATACCCCCAAAACCCTGGCCAAGCCTTTCAGCGCTTCAAGAATCGCTGCAAATAGGTCTGGATCAATCACGCTTATCATCTTCTCCTCCCTAAGAAATTTACTGCTCGGCCGGGATTGTAGCGCCCTGCATGGCGTGCACAAACTCCTTCGCCATGCCTCCGGCCGTTCGCCCATATGCCAACGCTACGGTGCTGGTACAGCCCTCTCCTTCTAACGGCACAAAGCACACGCTTGGGTGGGCCAGTTCGCGCATCCCTTCGGGCAACAATGCTATGCCAAAGCCGGCTTGGATCAGTTGCAGTTGGGTGGTTTTGCGCGAGATGACTTGTGCGGCGCGGGGGAAGAAGCCGGCTTGCATGCACAGTGAGGCGGTCAGGTAGCTAAGGCCGCCGCGTTGGCTGTGGGGGATGGAGATAAAGCGTTCTTCGCTGAGTTGCTGGAGTTGCACGCTGGTGGCGGTGGCCAGTGGATGGCTGGCGGCGACGGCGAGGTAGAGGGGTTCGTCGTAAATGGGCTGGATGGCGACGCCGGGGTCTTGGCGCAGTACGGGCAGGCGCAGCAGGCCGATGTCGAGGTGGCCTTCGGCGATGTCTTGCAGTTGCGCTTCGGAGCCTTGTTGGGCGATTTCCAGGGTGATGTTGGGGTTGGCGCCCAGGTAGCTGCTTAGGCGTTCGAGCAGGCGCCCGGTGAGCGGTACGGTGCTGGAGTGGTTGAGGCGCAGGCTGCCTCGCAGGCCTTGGCCAATTTGTTGGGTGAGGCGTTCGGCGCTGTCGAGGTCGGCGAGCAGTTTGCGCGCGCGTTCGAGAAAGGTGTGCCCAGCTGGGGTGAGGCGCGGCTGGCGGGCGGTGCGTTCGAACAATGGCGTGCCGAGCTGTTGTTCGAGTTCTTTGATTTGCCGGCTAAGGGCGGACTGGGCGATGTAGAGGTGTTCGGCGGCAGCGGTAAAGCTGCCGCATTCGGCGATTTCAACGAAGTAGCGCAGTTGGCGGAGGGAGGTCATGCAGCTATCTCGTTTTGCGATGACTGGTGGGCAGTTTGCATATTAGTCGGCATGGCTTGTGGGTGGCTAACCTTGTGGCGTGTTTCCTTTGTTTTGGATTGGCCATGGTTGATTACATTGCGGCGTTGCTGCCTTTCAGCGGTTTGGATTGGTGGGTGATTGGTTTGGGTATTGCCGCAGCTTATGTGGTGTTTGGCGTGGCGGGGTTTGGTACGGCGTTGGTGGCGGGGCCGGTGCTGATTCACTTTATGCCGCTGTCGCGGATTATTCCGTTGCTGGTGTTGTTGGATTTTGTCGCGGCGTTTGGCAATTGGTTGCCAGCGCGCAAGGCGGTGGCGCGGCAGGAGCTGTGGCGGTTGCTGCCGTGCATGGCGCTGGGTTGCACGCTGGGCGTGGTGTTTTTGCTGCAGTTGAAGGCGGATTTGCTGCTGTTGCTGATGGGCCTGTTTGTGAGCGGTTATGCGCTGTATAGCTTGCTGGTGAAGGTGCGGCCTGCGCGGTTGAGCGCTTGCTGGGCGGTGCCGGCGGGTACGGTGGGCGGCTTGTTTGGCGCGTTGTTTGGCAGTGGTGGCTTTTTGTATGCGCTGTATTTGAATGCCCGGTTGAGTTCTAGCGAGCAGGCGCGCGCTACGCAGAGTGCGTTGATCAGTTGCAGCACGGTGGTGCGGCTGGGGTTGTTTTTGC
>NZ_JBBNAH010000176.1:0-2443 GCF_037994325.1 Pseudomonas sp. | reverse complement strand
TCATCCGTTTGCCTGAGTGCTGAGGTTGCCGCAGAAACTGCGGTAGAGCATGACAAAGGGTCGCCAGTGGCGGCCCTTTGTCGTTTCTGAGCATCTGGCCAGGTTTAGCGGCATGGCCCTTGCTGGTGCTCAAGTTATCCCAGCGGTTGCCGTCACACAGGTGTCGGGTATTGGAGGTTTGTCGTGTCTGCCATTGTTTCGCTATTGCGTAGTCGCTTGCTGCGCCCCGTTTTCATTGCTCTAGGCATTGCCCTACTGGTGCAGGTCCTGGTGGCTGTTGCACTAACTCGGAGCACGGTGGGTGCGTTGGAGGTCGATCTTGGCAAGCGCCTGGGTGCTGATACCCAGCGTCTTGAGTCTGAATTGGAAGAGGCGGGGCGTGAGCTTTCTTCCGGGCTCGGTACGTTGTCGACGCGCACCCGTGAGCGTTTGGCGGCTGGCTTGTCGGCCCGCCTGAAAGAAGAGCAAGGCCAGATGCGCGCCATGCTTGAGCAGAACCTTAAAGACTCGGCCAATGACATGGCTCAGCTGCTGGCAGCTGTTGCCCCGCGTGCCATGTGGGATAACGATGGTCCGGCACTCTCCGAGTTTGCCCGGCGTGCCCAGCGCAACCCTAACGTGTTGTTTGTGGTCTACGACGACGCCCAAGGCGAGCACCTGACCCGTTACCTCAATCGCGAAAATCCCCTGATCAAGGCGCTGATGGAAAAAGGCGAGGGCGAGCGCGCTCTGGATAAAGTGCTAAACGCGGCAAAAAACGATAAATCGGTTTACCTCATCGAGGCCTCCATCAGCCCCAATGGCGTGGAGATCGGCAAGGTATTGATGGGGGTTTCCACCGCTTCTGTTGAGCAGCAGTTGGTGGCATTGGATAAGCGCTTCACCGCGCTGATCGCCAGTGGCGACCAATTGGTGGCTGACAGCCTTTCCGGCGCCGCTACCGATAGCACTGCCGCTCTCACCGCACGGCTGAAAGCGGCGCAAACTGAAACTGCTGGCATGGCCGACGGTGCGCGTACCTCGGTGCGTGAGTCGGCGGCGACCTTGAAGTGGCGCATTGGTTTGGGCTTGGTGTTGGTTGGTCTCGGGGTGCTGTTGACCTTGGCTGTGGTGCTGGGCCGACGTGTGGTTAACAAGCTGCATCTGCAGATTGCCGCACTTAACGATCTGGCGGCAGGTGAGGGCGATCTCACCCGGCGTATTGAAGTCACCAGTCACGATGAAATCGGCGATATGGCCATCGCCGTAAACCGTTTTGTCGAGAAGCTGCAGCCCATCGTTCGTGAAGCGGGCGAAGTCGCGGTCAGTACCGGCGTTGAAATTAAAGGTCTGGCGACTCGTAGTGTGGCGGCCGAGGCGGCGGCAGAGCGTCAGCGCGATGAGGTGGCGGGCAGTCTTGAGGCACTTGCCATTATGGCGGGCGATGCACAGGCAGAAAGTCGTGCCATGCAGGCGGCATTGCAGCGGGTGGTGTCGATTCGTCAGGACGCTAACGAGAATGCCGTGATCGCCACCAAGGTCGGTGCCTTGATTGAAGAGCTGGTTTCACGCGTCGATGCCGGTTCCGCGGTAATTGAACGCCTGGCGCGGCAGAGCGAACAAATCGAAATGGTGCTGACCGTTATTCATGGCATTGCCGAGCAAACCAACTTGCTGGCGCTGAACGCCGCCATTGAAGCGGCCCGCGCTGGCGAAACCGGTCGCGGCTTTGCCGTGGTGGCGGACGAGGTGAGGGCGCTGGCGAGCAAGACTCAGCAATCTACCGGCGACATCCAATCCCATATCACCGCCTTGCAGCAGGGTGCGCGTGAGGCCGTGTCGGTGATTGGTCGCGCGGGTCAGCAAGCGAATGAAGGCTTGGCGGCGTTGCGTGATAGCGAGCGGCTGCAGTTGTCTGTGCAGGCGGCGGTTGACGATGTGCACGCGGCAATCAAGGCCGCTACTCAGGCCGCTGCGCACCAGGCGCAGGGCGCCGATGCGGTGCGTGGGCGGGTGGAGGTTATCCACGTTGAAGCGCAGCGTGCGGCAGAGGCGGGTGCGGCGACAGCGGCGAGTGGGCGCGTGCTGGATGGGTTGGCGTTGCGGCTGAAATCCAGCTTGGGCCAGTTCCGCGTTTAAGTGCGCGAATGCAAGAAACGAAAAAGCCGAGGAGTTCCTCGGCTTTTTTATAGGTGCTCTTTAAAGGCGTTGCAGCGTAGTGTCACGAGCAAATTACAGGCACAAAAAAACCGGCCTAAGCCGGTCTTTTTGTTGCCGATGTTGGTAGTCATCGGACTGAAATGGTGCCCAGGAGAAGACTCGAACTTCCACGATGTTGCCATCGCTAGGACCTGAACCTAGTGCGTCTACCAATTCCGCCACCTGGGCGTTGAGTTCGTTGATTACTCAAGTACTTTCAACTACAACAACGTTTGCCGTCGTTGTGGGCGCGAAATATACGGAC
>NZ_JBBNAH010000175.1:0-4957 GCF_037994325.1 Pseudomonas sp. | reverse complement strand
CAGCACCACCTGGAGCCTGGACAGCACCAGCGGCACCTACGGCACCATCGCGATTACCGCAGCCGGCGTGTGGACCTACACCCTCAACAACAGCGCCGCCGCCACCCAGGCCTTGGCCGAAGGCCAGAGCCGTACGGAAACCTTCACCGCGACCGTTACCGACAACAACGGCGGTACGGCTACGCAGGTCATCACCGTTAACGTCACCGGCACCAACGACGTGCCGACTGTGGCAGCGGCATTGACCGCTACTGCGGCGGAAGACAGCGCCAGCTTTAACGTCAACCTGCTCTCCGGCGCCAGCGATGTAGATACCGGCGCAGTATTGAGTGTGGCCAACGTCAGCACCCTGCCAGCCGGCGTTACGCGCACCGGTAGCACCCTGACCGTGAATCCGGCCGATGCCAGCTTCCAGTCGCTGAATGTGGGCGAAAGCAAGGTCATCACCGTGAGCTACAACGTGGTCGACGACAAAGGCGCGGTGGTCGCACAAACCGCCACCATCACCATTACCGGCACCAACGATGCGCCGACTGTAAGCGGTGCAGTGGTTGCCGCCGCAGCCGAAGACAGTGCCAGCTTTAACGTCAACTTGCTGAGCGGCGCTAGCGATGTCGACCACGGCGCGGTGCTGAACGTCACCGACGTCGGCACTCTGCCAGCGGGCGTTACCCGTACCGGCAACACCCTGACGGTGAACCCGGCCGATGCCAGCTTCCAGTCGTTGAATGTGGGCGAAAGCAAAGTCCTGACCATCACCTACAACGTGATTGACGACAACGGCGCCAAGGTTGCCCAGACCGCCACCATCACCATTACTGGCACCAACGATGTGCCGACGGTAAGTGGTGCAGTGGTTGCCACCGCCGCCGAAGACAGCGCCAGCTTTAACGTCAACCTGTTGAGCGGCGCCAGCGACGTCGACCACGGCGCGGTGCTGAACGTCACCGACGTCGGCACCTTGCCAGCGGGCGTTACCCGTACCGGCAACACCCTGACCGTGAACCCGGCCGATGCCAGCTTCCAGTCCCTGGCGGTAGGCGAAAGCAAAGTGCTCACCGTCACTTACAACGTGGTCGATGACAACGGCGCCAAGGTTGCCCAGACCGCCACCATCACCATTACCGGCACCAACGATGCACCGGTGGTGACCTCTTCCGCAGCGGCCGCCACTGGCACTGTGGTTGAAGCCGGCAACACCGATGCAGGCGTGGTCACCAACGGCACGCCAACGGCTACCGGCACCCTGACCGCCAGCGATGTCGACCACAACGCCAGCACCACCTGGAGCGTAAGCAACACCACGGGCACCTATGGCACCCTGGCGATTACCCCGGCAGGCGTATGGACCTACACCCTGAACAACAGCACCGCCGCTACTCAGGCGCTGGCTGAAGGGCAGACCGGCAAGGAAACCTTTACCGCCATCGTCACCGACAACAATGGCGCGACGGCAACCCAAACCATCACCGTGAACGTTACTGGCACCAACGACGCTCCTGCCGGCACCAACGCGACCATCGCGATGACCGAAGACGTCGGCCGCGCCTTTACCGCCAGCGATTTCGGCTTCACCGACGTCGATAGCGGCGACAGCTTCAAAGCCGTGCGTATCGACACCTTGCCTGGCAGCGGCAGCCTCACCCTCAACGGTGTGGCAGTAACCGCCGGCACCGTGGTCAGCGCCGCCAACTTTGCCAACCTGGTTTACACCCCGGCAGCCAACGCCAATGGCAACGCCTTGGCCACCCTGACCTTCTCGGTGCAAGACAGCAAAGACGGTTTCGACCCAAGCCCGAATACCCTGACCTTTAACGTTGCCGCCGTGAACGACGCGCCGGTGGCCGTTGCCGACCATTACAGCCTGGGCCTCACCGGCCAGTACTTCGGTTATGCCCAAGGCAGCGGCGCCAACCTGGAAACAATTTCCCAGGTTGAAAGCCTGATCGCCGGCAAAACACCCAACGCCACCTTTATCGCCACCAGCCTCAACTACGGTTCAGGCACCACGACTGTCAGCAGCGACCTGGGCGCCGGCACCAACCTGCAAACGTTCCTGGGCAGCGACAAGGCGAGCCTGTCTACCGACCCGATCACCACCTCTGACGCGATCATCAAGCTCAGCGGGCAGGTCAGTCTGGCAGCCGGCACCTACACGTTCCGGATCACCTCGGACGACGGTTTTATCCTGCGCATCGACGGCCAGGACGTGATCAAGTTCGACGGCAACCGCAGTGCAGCTGCCACCACTGGCAACTACACGATTGCCACCTCTGGCGCCCACCAGATCGAAATCATCTACTGGGACCAAGGCGGCAACGCCGTGTTGAAAGTGGAAACCAAGGTGGCCGGCGCTGCCGACAGCACCTACACCGTGCTTGGCGCCAGCGGCAACACCAGCTCCCTGGTAACCGCCGAAGACACCGCGCTGACGATCAAGGCCAGCACCCTGCTGGGCAATGACAGCGACGTGGATGGCGACACCCTCACGCTCACCAGCGTGCAGAACCCAACCCACGGCACCGTGGCCCTGGCTAACGGCGTAATCACCTTTACCCCGGATGCCAACTACAACGGCGAAGCCACCTTCCAATACACCATCAGCGATGGCAAAGGCGGCACCGCCAGCGCCACCGTGACGCTTAACGTAACGCCGGTAAACGACGCGCCAACCGCCGCTAACCAAAGCGTGACAACCAACGAAGACGTGGCACTGCAAGGCACCATCGTTGGCGCTGACATCGACAACGATGCGCTGACCTATAGCCTTGCCACTGGCCCAGCCCACGGCACTCTGACGCTCAATGCGACAACAGGCGCCTACACCTACACGCCGGCTGCCAACTACAACGGCAGCGATAGCTTTGTGGTGAAAGTGGCCGACCCAAGCGGTGCGTTTGTAAACAGCACCGTGACCGTCGGCGTTACGCCGGTGGCCGATATCGTTGCCGATACCGGGGTGACCAACGAAGACACCGCCGTGACCCTCAAGGTACTGGCTAACGACAGCTTCGGCAGCACCGGTGGCGTCAGCAACGGCACCATTACCGCCATCAACGGCACCACCATCGCCAACAATGGCTCGGTAACTGTCGACCACGGTACGGTGAAACTGGTCAATGGCGAGCTGCTGTTCACCCCAGCCGCCAACTACCACGGTCAGTCGAACTTCACCTACACCGTGACCGCAGGCGGCGTGACCGAAACAGCCGGCGTCAAGCTGATGATCAACTCGGTCAGCGATGCCGCAAGCCCAACCGTCACCGTAACGCCGAAGGGTTACTGGACCTTCGACTCGGCTACCAGCGGCACCGTTACCAATGCCAGCAACACCACGCAGACCGGCACCCTGGCTGACGATAACAACACCGGTGGCTCGGCCATTCCAACCCTGAGTTCGGGTACCGGCACCGGTACCCGTGCAGACGGCGCCGGCAAATACCTGCAGCTCAACAGCGGCAACGATATTGGTGACCATGTGGATGTCTCCACGGCGATCACCGATGCCTTGATGGGCACCGCTACCCTGACCTTCTGGCTCAACACCACGCAAACCGGCAACGGCACCACCACCTCCTGGAACAACCCGAGCATCATCGGCAGCGAACAGGTGAGCGGTGGTAATGACATCCAGTGGGGTGCAATCACCTCCGCCGGCACGATCGGCTTTGGTCTGGGTAACGTGAACGGGGTGTACAGCACCACCGCGATCAACGATGGCCTTTGGCACAACATCGCTATCAGCCGTGACGCCGGCACTGGCCTGGTCAACGTGTATGTCGACGGCAAGCTGGAAGCCACTGGCAGCCCCGCCGATGCGGCCTTCACCGGCACCCTGAACAAGTTGTTGGAAATTGGCGCCACCAACCAATTCAACGGCAACGGCGACGTTACCGACACCAACTACTTCAAGGGCGCGCTGGACGACCTGCGCATCTACAGCGGTGTGCTGACCGCCGACCAGATTGCGGCCATCAAGCATGTCGAAAGCGGCTACGAAAACACTGCGATTGCCAACGCCCATACCGCCGCGCAAAACACCCTGGCCTTTAGCGTTGCCGACACCGCCAGCGTACTGAAAGTCAGCGGCTTGGAAGCGGGCATGACCATCAGCGACAACAACGGCCACACCGCCACCTCAACCGGCGTGGATTCGTTGATCGACCTGAGCGATTGGAGCGTGGCCAACCTGACCCTGAGCAACACCGGCACCAGCTCGGCGACGCTGATTTTCGCCGGTAGCAACAGCACCAACGTCAGCGTGACCGACAGCACCGGCACCAGCACCAGCGTCGACACCAGCACCACCTACCAGGCGCTGACGCTGGCCAACGGCACCTCGATTCTGGCCACCACCACCGACAGCAACCACAGCCTGACCGGCTCTTCGGCTGCTGACCTGCTGCGTGGCAACAGCGGTGACGACATCCTTGATGGCGGTGCCGGTAACGACCGTCTCGAAGGTGGCGCCGGCAATGACACGCTCTACGGCGGTGCCGGTAACGACATCCTGATTGGCGGCGACGGTAACGACCTGCTCTACGGCGGCAGCGGCAACAACATCCTCACCGGGGGCGCGGGTGCCGATACCTTCACCTGGCAGGCCGGTGATGTGGGCAAATCCACCATCACCGACTTCAACGCCGTTGAGGGCGATCGCATCAACCTCAACGACCTGCTGCCGGATGTGACCGACGCCAATATCCTCAGCTACCTGAAAGTCGACACCAGCACCTCGACCATTCAGATCAGCACCAGCGGCCATATCGACCAAGGCGCGGACGTCAGCATCACCCTGCAAGGGGTTGACCTGACCACCTACGGCTCGTCGTCGGCGGACATCATCAAGTCCTTGGTAGCCGGTACCGATCCAGTGGTGAAAACCGACCACCATTAATTTAGGGCGGGACCAAACGGCGCGTCTCCAGCAGTTCGGAGTTCGCGCCGTTTTTTTGCC
>NZ_JBBNAH010000174.1:0-1398 GCF_037994325.1 Pseudomonas sp. | reverse complement strand
GCTGAGCGCTTGTGGGTTAGGCGCGGTGCTGGGTCAGCCCGGTTAAGGTGTCGGCAATGCCCTTGGTTCTTCGCGACGTTTCTTCGGTCATCTGGGTGGAGTCTTCCAGGGCATTGAGCATGCCTTTGAGGGTGCCAACGGCGGTGGACTGATCTTCGATTTGCACCGCGACTTTCTGGATTTCCGAGGACAGGTGGTCGATATCCACACCGATTTCGCCGGCATTTTTGCGCGTTATTTCCGCGAGCTTACGTACTTCATCAGCCACCACAGCAAAGCCGCGGCCCATTTCTCCGGCCCGGGCCGCTTCAATGGCGGCGTTCAAGGCCAATAGGTTGGTTTGCCCGGCGATTTGCTGAATGACCTGCACGATGGATTGAATGCGCAGGCTCGACTGCGCCAGCTCGCGGGCGCCTAACACCACTTCGTCTGCCTGGCTGGAAAGCCCGTCAAAGGTGGCGCGTGCGTCAGCGGCTACGCCGTTTTGGCGGTCGATGGTGCCGGCCAGGTCGTCCATTGAAACGTGCAGTTCCCCGGAGTAGTGCTGCAACTGGCTGGCGATTTGATCTTGGGCTTTGTTGGCCTGATCAAGCACGGAGCCAAGGTCGATTAAACCGTTGAAGATCGGTTGCAAGTTTTCATCCAGCCCGCTGATGTCCAGCGAACTGGCGAAGTTGTTCCTTTTGAATGCTTCGATCTGCTTGACCACGATATGGTTAAGGCCAACCAGTTTTTTGATTTGCCGGCGCAGAAAGAAGGCCTTGAACTCGCCATAGTGGGTGGCGAAGTTATCGACGTAATCGTCTTGAAAGCGCTGGCCGAGGCTGACGTGAAAGAAAAAAATCGCCGTCAGGGTTTGGTTGAGGTTAAGCCCGAGAATTTCGCCGAAGGTCGAGAAACCGGTAACTGGCACCTTGCCAAAAATACCGGTCATGGAACGCAGGGCGTCGGCGTTATTCAGGCGGCGCAGAATGCAGTCATTGAGAATGCCGGCAATCGGTGCGCTACCTTTGTCGCGCAAGAAGCGCTGGTAGTCGCCCAGGGTTGATTCACGCATCGACGTGCGCTTGACCATGATCAGCTCTTCGCCGGGCGCCACGTCGCAAAACAAGTGCACGATGCCCGACTGGTAGTCGATCGAGGCAATGGAGCGTACAAACAGTTCCTGGCCAACACGAATGGCAAACGAATAATTGGCCAGGTGTTTTTCCAGCTCCTGCGCCTGGCACTTGAAGGCATCGCACAGGGCTTCGACCATCGACGTGATATTGCCTTTGGAATCGATGACTTGGTGGATGGTGCGATCTTCCAGCGAGCCCGTCAGCACGCTAAACGATGGACCCGAAGGCTCGAAATTCTGACTTTTGAACACACCAAAGCGGATGTGCGGCGCGCACT
>NZ_JBBNAH010000173.1:0-7786 GCF_037994325.1 Pseudomonas sp. | reverse complement strand
CTACAGTGGTTGTATCCTGGCCGACAGCGTGGGCCTGGGCAAAACCTTCACTGCTCTAGCGGTGATCAAGTACTACGAGCTGCGCAACAAATCCGTCCTGGTGCTCTGCCCGAAGAAGCTCGCCGACAACTGGCTGAACTACAACCGCAACCTCAAGACCAACATTTTCGCCAAGGATCGCTTCAACTACGACGTGCTCTGCCACACCGACCTAACCCGCACCCGTGGCGAGTCGTTGGGTATTCCGTTGGATCGGGTCAACTGGGGTAACTACGACCTGGTGGTAATCGAAGAGTAGCACAACTTCCGCAACAACGACGTCTACAAAGACAAAGAAACCCGTTATCAGCGGCTGATGAATCAGGTGATTCGTCAGGGCGTGAAGACCAAGGTGCTGATGCTCTCGGCTACCCCGGTCAACAACCGCTTCAGCGATTTGCGTAATCAGCTGGCCTTGGCCTACGAGGGCGACAGCGACAACCTCAACGACAAGCTGCGTACTGAAAAAGACATCGACGGCATATTTCGCCGCGCTCAGACGGCGTTTAATGCCTGGTCGATCCTGCCTCCAGAGAAACGCACCGCTGCTGCCATTTTGAATACCCTGGACTTCGACTTCTTCGAGCTGCTCGACAGCGTGACCATTGCCCGCTCGCGCCGGCATATCGAGACCTTCTATAACACCGCCGACATTGGCAGTTTTCCGGAACGTCGAAAGCCGCTCTCTTTCCACTGCCCGCTGACCCATCGTGAGGATGTCATCGGCTTTAACGAGATCTTCAATCAGCTCTCGTTGCTCAAGCTCGCCGTCTATGCCCCGGTCAGTTACATCCTGCCCAGCCGGATGAAGAAGTACGAAGAAATGTACGATACCGAGGTGGAAAGAGGCGCAGGTAAGTTCAAGCAGGTCGACCGCGAAAAAAGCCTGCAAGCGCTTATGACCACCAACCTGCTCAAGCGCCTGGAAAGCTCGGTCGAGTCTTTCCGTCTGACTCTGAAAAACCTGCAGGCGACTCACAGCAGTGCGTTAGACAAAATCGCCGCCTTCAAGAAAACAGGCGTAGCCAGTGACTTTGCCGACGTCGCCGCCGCGTTTGAGGACGCGGATTTCGATGATGACGACCTGCCCACACCTGGCGATATCAGCATCGGCAAGAAAATCCAGATCAGCCTGGAAGATATGGATGTGCCCTCCTGGGAGCAGGATCTTCAGGGCGACCTGGTTTTCATTGAGGAGCTGCTGGCCGAAATGGCCAAGGTCACGCCAGCCGATGACGCCAAACTGCAGCATCTTAAGACCCAGATCACCAGCAAGCTGACCTCGCCAATTAACCCCGGCAATCGCAAAGTGCTGATCTTCACCGCCTTCTCCGACACCGCCAATTACCTCTACGACAACCTGGCCGAGTACCTACTGCGCAGCCATAAGGTTCACTCGGGCAAGGTCACGGGGAGTGATGCCCCAAAATCCACGCTGGGCGGTATGCCGGGCAGCCGGCAGACCTACGACTTCCAGGGGTTGCTCACGCTCTTCTCACCACGCTCCAAGCAGAAGGCCGCCATCTACCCGGATGAGCCGCGAGAGATCGATATCCTGATTGGCACCGACTGCATCTCCGAAGGCCAGAACCTGCAGGATTGCGACTACCTGATTAACTACGACATTCACTGGAACCCGGTGCGGATCATCCAGCGCTTTGGTCGTGTTGATCGGATCGGCTCACAGAACGCCAGCATCCAGCTGGTCAACTACTGGCCGGACATCAGCCTGGATGAGTACATCAACCTTAAGGAGCGGGTCGAGAACCGCATGATGATTGCTGACGTCGTCGCTACCGGCGATGACAACGTTCTCAATGCCCAGGCCAATGACGTGGCCTACCGCAAGGAACAGCTACGCCGCCTGCAAGATGACGTGATCGAAATGGAAGACATCAAAACCGGGGTCTCCATCACTGATCTTGGCCTCAACGACTTCCGTATGGATCTGCTCAACTACATCAAAACCAATGGTGACCTTGAGCATCTCCCCAGCGGCATGCATGCCGTCGTGCCGGCGCGGCAAGAGCTTGGGCTGCTGCCAGGTGTGATTTTCACCCTGCGTAATCGCAACAAGGGCTCCAGTCTTAATCAACAGAATCGCCTGCATCCCTTCTACCTGATCTACATCAGCCTGGAGGGGCAGATCATCAGCGACCAGACAGAGGCCAAGCGCTTGCTGGATCTGGCTCGTAGTGCCTGTAAGGGCCATAGCCAACCGATTCCAGCGGCCTATCAACTGTTCAATCAGTCCACCGGGGACGGGCGTGATATGCGTGTCTACTCCGACCTGCTCGATCAGGCCATTCGCTCGATGATCGATGTAAAGGAAGAACGGGACATCGACAGCCTGTTCAGTGGCGGTAGAACCACGGCCCTGGTGGACACTATCTCAGGGTTGGATGACTTCGAGCTGATTACCTTCATCGTTATTCAAGGCGTGGCATGATTCGGTCAGGCATCCCGCCAGCGCTGTTCAGCTTCCCCGCGCAGGCCAGGGTTGCACGCGTGGTGCCTAAGAACAAAATCTACGAGCACGGCCCGGTTAGCTCTGCATTGCGCGATAAGTTTGTCCGCCAGGTCGAGCAGATAACCTGGGCCTACAAGCTGGCACCGGAAACCATTAACCTGCCGGCCCGGGGCGGGGTGGCCGAAGTTCAGGTATTCGACATCTCGCAGAAAACCGCCGAGCTGGACGAGGACGTGTTGCGCGCTATCGACCGCGCCATTCCGTTGCCGATCATCTTTCAGTTGCACCATGAGCAGCGCACCCGCATGGTGGCGGCTTTTAAGCGCCGCAGCGAAGCCGATGCCAGCAAGTGGGTGATAGATGGCTACTTGGCGGGCAACTGGTTGCCCGCCGACAGCCTGCGCCAGCATCTGCCGGTGGCGCTGGATCTGCAGGGGCTCTACGAACAATTGCTGCGCAGCTTGCTACCCAATTCGGCTAGGCCGGGCGAGAGCCTGCTCGAGCAACTGCAGCGGCTATACCGCTTGCGAGGCTTGCACAGTGAGCACGCCAAGCTGGATGCGCGCCTGCACAAAGAAAAACAGTTCAACCGCAAGGTGGCGCTCAACGCCCAGCTGCGGGAAATTCAGAATGAAATTGCCGACCTGAGCGCCTAAACCTCGGTTCGCGCCAAGCACCCAAGAGATACAGGAAGTCCCATGGACAAGCTGAAAATGCACTCCCCCAACCTGACCGAAGCGAATATCGCCAAGCTGGCAGAGCTGTTCCCCAATTGCTTTACCGAAACTCGGGATAGCAAGGGCGAGCTGAAAAAGGCTGTCGACTTCGATCTGCTGCGACAGGAGCTTTCTACTTCCTCAGTAGAGGGGCCGCAAGAGCGTTATCAGCTGAGCTGGCCTGGCAAACGCGAGGCTCTTCTAGCCGCCAATACTCCTATTTTTAAAACACTGCGGCCTTATAAGGAAGAAAGTTTAAATTTTAACGAAACGGAAAACCTCTTCATTGAGGGCGATAACCTTGAAGCGTTAAAACTTTTGCAAGAAAATTACCTTGGAAAGATAAAGCTGATATATATAGATCCTCCTTACAATACAGGTAGTGATTTTGTTTATCGGGATGATTTTTCAGAGTCTCAGTCTGAGTTCTTGGTGCGCTCAGAGCAAAGAGATGAACTGGGTCAGCAGCTTGTTTTGAATAGCAGTTCAAGTGGGCGCTTTCATTCCAAATGGCTCAATATGATGTATCCTCGATTGAAGCTGGCCAGAAACCTTCTTCAAGATGACGGGGTTATACTTGTGTCAATTGATGAGGCTGAGTCCGCTAATCTTAGAAAGCTTTGTGAAGAGATTTTTGGAAGCGAGAACTACGCTGGTGATATTGTTTGGAAAAACAGTAGCAAGAATGATCAAGACTATATATCCGTGCAGCATGAGTATATTTTTTGCTTCGTAAAAAGTAAAAAAGACAATCTTGGCCAATGGTTGGAAAGAAAAGACGGTCTTGACGAAATATATAAAGCTTTCGACGAGTTCAAGGCTAAACACGGCAGCAATTGGGCTGCAATTCACAAAGAAGCTCTAGCGTGGTATCGCCAATTCCCTGAGTCAAACCCGATATATTCTAGTAAGCATTATTCTTGGATGGATGAGAATGGAGTGTACTTTCCTGACAATATTTCCGGGCCGAACGTAGGGC
The DNA here is from genome assembly GCF_037994325.1 of Pseudomonas sp. Classification (GTDB taxonomy): domain Bacteria; phylum Pseudomonadota; class Gammaproteobacteria; order Pseudomonadales; family Pseudomonadaceae; genus Aquipseudomonas. The sequence goes on along the minus strand of NZ_JBBNAH010000173.1, from coordinate 3,582 downwards.
AGTATGTGTACGAGCTTTCCCATCCCGTGACCGGAAAGAATGTTAAGCAGCCATCTCGCGGTTGGTTCTGTCCACAAGAAAAACTGAAAGTTCTGGCTGAAAACAACTTAATACATTTTGGTGAGGATGAGTCAACAGTTCCTTGTCTTAAAACCTATCTTAAAAAAACCGAGTATAAAAGTCTCTCTAGTGTTGTATTTAGAGATGGTCGGGCCGCATCTAAAAGGTTGCGCGCACTTTTTGGAGATAACATTTTTACTAATCCTAAAGATGAGTTTTTACTTTCATCCCTTATGAGGGCGATCGGGGTTCAGGGGGATGACATTGTTTTAGATTTCTTTGCGGGGTCTGGAAGCACAGGGCATGCCGTAATGAATTTGAATCATGAGCAAAAAAGCTCGTGTAGATATATTTTGGTGCAGTTGCAAGAAGACCTTAATGAGACCTACAAAACAGCCACTGGGCTTAATAAGAAGGTTCTCAAGAATGCTATTGAATACCTAAAGAAAAGAAATAAGCCAGAGGTTTTAAGTGAGATTTGCAAGGAGCGCTTGAGGTTGTGCGGAAAGAGCTTCTTGGCTGAAGACTCATTGTTTCAAGAAAAGCCACAAATTGACTTGGGATTTCGAGTTCTTAAGATCGATACCTCCAATATGAAAGAGGTGTATTACAAACCTGATAATGTCAGTCAAGATCAGCTCTTTGATCAGGTCGACAATATTCGCGAAGATCGCACCTCTGAAGACTTGTTGTTCCAAGTACTGCTGGACTGGGGCGTGGATCTGGCTCTGCCTATCAGTCAGCAAAGCATCGCTGGCAAGACCGTTTTTTTCGTCGACGGTAACGCCTTGGCTGCCTGCTTCGACACCGGCATTGATGAGGCTTTCGTCAAACAGCTCGCCGGGCACAAGCCATTGCGTGTGGTGTTCCGTGACGCCGGCTTTGCCAGCGATAGCGTGAAGATCAACGTCGAGCAGGTGTTCAAGCTGCTGTCGCCGGCTACTGAAATCAAGACGCTTTAAGGGGCTGATCGATGAAGCTGAAGTTCAAAGTCCAGCCCTACCAGACCCATGCAGTGGACTCCTTTGCCGACTGTTTTGCGAGCCAGCCAAAGTCCTCGGGCGTGACCTATCGCATTGACCCCGGCGCAAATTCTAAAGTAACCGTCACGCCGCAGCAGGCTGACCTCTATGGCGCGCAGAGTTCTGCTGAGCTAACCGAGGCTGGCTTCAAGAATGCCGAATTGGCCCTTAGCCCAGTTCAGCTGCTTGAGAATATTCAGGCCGTGCAGCGTCGGCAGAACCTGCCACTTTCCCCTGTGTTGGTGCGGGACAGCAAAACCGGCTGCCCGATCAACCTCGATATTGAGATGGAAACCGGCACAGGTAAGACCTATTGCTACATCAAGAGCATGTTCGAGCTGAACAAACGCTATGGCTGGAGCAAATTCATCGTCGTGGTGCCAAGCATTGCCATCCGCGAGGGCGTGTACAAGTCGCTGCAGATTACCGCCGAACACTTTCTGGAGAGCTACGGCAAGAAGGCGCGTTTCTTCATCTACAACTCCAAGCAGCTGCATAATCTGGAGAGTTTCTCCTCGGATGCCGGCATCAACGTGATGGTCATCAATGTCCAGGCCTTTGCGGCCCGTGGTGCTGATCAGCGGCGAATCTACGAAGAGCTGGATGACTTTCAGTCACGCCGGCCTATCGACGTCATCAAGGCTAACCGGCCGATCCTGTTTCTCGATGAGCCGCAGAAGATGGAAGGGGCCAAGACGCTAGCCTCCTTCAGCGAGTTCAACCCGCTGATGATCGTGCGCTACTCGGCCACCCACAAAACCGAGTACAACAAAATCCACCGCCTTGATGCCCTGGACGCCTACAACCAGAAGCTGGTGAAGAAGATCAATGTGCGCGGCATAACGATCAAAAACCTGACCGGCACCAATGCCTACCTGTTTCTGCAGGATATTGAGGTCTCCAGCAACAAGCCGCCCATGGCGCGGGTTGAGTTCGAGGTTAAACAGAGCAACAGCATCAAGCGTGTTATGCGCAAGCTCGGTCGCAACGACAATCTGTACGACCTGTCCGGTGGGCTGGATCAGTACAAGGGCTATGTAGTTGCGGACATTGATGCGCGCATCGATAGCTTGAGTTTTACCAATGGTGTCGAGTTGGTCGCTGGCGATGCCGTAGGCAACGTGGATGAGGCCGCGATGCGGCGCATCCAGATCCGCGAGGCCGTCAAGGCGCACTTCCAGAAGGAGATGATGCTGTTCAGTCGCGGCATTAAGGTTCTGTCGCTGTTCTTTATCGACGAGGTCGCTAAGTACCGCCAGTACGACGAAACCGGCGAAGTGGCGGGGGAGTACGCGCAGATCTTCGAAGAGGAATACAACGCCTACCTCATCGAGGTGATGACGCTGGAAGACACGCCTTACAACCGCTACCTGAAAGGCATCCAAGCACGTCAGACGCACAATGGCTACTTCTCCATCGATAAGAAGAGCAAGCGCCTGGTCGATCCCTCGGTGGGCCAAAAAGCTACCGAAACTGATGACGTAGATGCCTACGACCTGATTCTCAAGGATAAGGAACGCTTGCTGTCCTTCGATGAGCCGGTGCGCTTTATCTTCTCTCACTCGGCATTGCGCGAGGGTTGGGATAACCCCAACGTCTTCGTCATCTGCGCGCTGAAACACAGCGACAACACCGTCTCCCGCCGCCAGGAAGTAGGGCGAGGCATGCGCTTGTCTGTGAATCAGCTTGGCGACCGTATGGACAACCCGGCCACGGTACACGAGATCAACGAACTGACAGTGGTGGCCAGCGAAAGCTACAAGGATTTCGTCAGCGCGCTGCAGAATGACATCAGTAATTCGCTGTCGGCACGGCCACGTGTGGCTGACGAGAAATACTTCACCGGTAAGGTTCTGCAGACCTCCGGTGGTGACGTAGAGGTCACGCCGCAGCTGGCCAAGCAGATATACAAATACCTGCTGAAGAATGACTACACAGACGACAACGATCAGATCACCCAGGCCTACCATGAGGCCAAGCGTGAAGAGCAATTGGCCGAGCTTCCAGCCGAGCTGCAGGCCTATGCCGAACAGGTGTTCAAGCTGATCGATAGCGTGTTCAGCGCCGCGCAAATGCCGGAGATCGGCAATGACCGCAAAGCCAAGCTCAATCCGCTGAACGCGAATTTTGAGAAGAAAGAGTTTCAGGCGCTGTGGAACAAGATCAACCGCAAGGCGGCTTACACCGTTCACTTTGAAACCGAGGAACTGGTGGGCAAGTGCGTGGCTTGGTTGGATAAGGAACTGCGGGTTAAGCCGATGCAGTACATCATTGAGCGGGGCACCCAGCTGGAGAATGCCAGCTTCGACGACATGAAGAGCGGCACGGCCTTCAAGGTTGCGAACAGCTCAACCGAGAACTACACCCACTCAGTTCATTCGACCGTTAAATACGACCTGATTGGTAACTTGGCGGAAGCCACTCAGCTGACGCGCAGCACCATTGCCAGCATCCTCAAGCGCTTGAATGTTGCCGTGTTTAGTCAGTACAAGACCAACCC
>NZ_JBBNAH010000172.1:0-18277 GCF_037994325.1 Pseudomonas sp. | reverse complement strand
GCTGGGGTCGCTGCCGCTGGCCAGGTAGTCGATGGCCCATTGGGTCAGACGGTCTTGCTCAGGTACCTCGACCTTGCGCAATTGCGCCGGCGTTTGGCCGACAAAGCGCTTATGTAGTTCGTCGATGATTTCCAGGTAAGTGGTCAGCACCCGTAGTTTGGCGGTGGAGCCCAACTCCAGCTTGCTGCCTTCGTTGATATCGAAGGGTTGGTCGGTGCTGTCGGTTTGCACCCGTACCCGCGAGCCATCGGCGGTGCGCTCGAACAGGGTAAAGCTGTAGCGCACCTCTTGCGTGGTTTGCGCGGTCAGCAGGTGGTCGCCGAGCAGACCGGTTTCTCCGGCAAAGGCGGGGTCGGCCAGGCGTTGCAGGTAGTCGCTGGCGGCTTTTTGCAGCTCGCCGTTAAGGGTGGTGGTGGCCGAGAGGTCGAGGCGGTCGAGGTCGTACAACGGTTTGTTCAGCAGGTTGGACAAGCGGCTACGGGCGACGCTGATGCCTTTGTTACTTTCCACTGGCTGCACGCCAGGCTGTGCCGCCAGGTCGCGCCAGCTGGCTTTGCTGGCCAACGCTGCATCGCGCAAAGCTGGGTCAATCACGCCGCCGCTGGCCAGTAGGCGGATATGGCTGTCGGTCAGGTTGGCCAATTGGCTATGACCCTGGGCCAGGTAATACGAAGGCCGGCGCTGGGCGATCATCAGCGACAACACCTGGCGCAGGGCCAAGCCGCGCTGGGCCAAGTCAGCATCCGGGCGCGCCAGCACCTGGTTCACCTGGGCAAAGTCGGCGCCATACCAAACGCGCAAACCATCGGCCATGCCATGTACTTCGCCATAACCCGGTGCTGCCGACAGCGGCACGCTATTGAGGTAGTCGCGGACAATATTCTGCCGTGCCGGCAGGGTTTGCGGCCCGCCCTGATAAGCGCGCACGCTGGCCGAGGCCATTTGTTTGAGTTTGTCGGTGGCCGAAAGCGTTAGGCCGTCGGGGGAATGGCGGTACTTTTCCAACTGCGTCGCCAGGGTGCTGCCGCCGGCCGATTGACCTTGCACATCAAGCTTCTTGCCGATTTGGGTCACCGCCGCCATGGCAAAGCGTGGCCAGTCCACGGCCGGGTTGCTTAACGGCTGCGTGCTATCAAGCAGGTCGCGGTTTTCGATAAACAGCAGGCTGTTGACCACCAACGGCGGAATCTCGCTAAAGCTGGCGTACAACTGCTGCGGAAAGCTCGCGCCATACAGCGGCAACCCCCGGCAATCGGCGATAGCCAGGCCACTCCGCTGCTTTTCCGGGTAAGGAATAAACAGACCGTGACGGCTGTACTCCATCAACGCCGGCGAGAAGCGGGTTTGCTGCTGGATCAAGTAATCGCGCTGTTGCAGGCGTTCCAGCATCTGCGGCAAGTAGGCATAGCCCAAGCGCTTATCAAAAGGACCGTCTTCAGGGTAGTGGATGGCCGTGCTGGGGCCGTCGTGCAGTGCATAACCCAAGGTGGCGGCATAGCGGCTGAGGTAACGCGACTGGTAGCCGGCGGTGGTGATTTCCTTATGCAACACCCAGCCGACGGCGGCCAACACCAACAACACGGTGAGCCAAAAAGTACGCTTTAAGGCGCGGCGCCAAGGGGAGCGAGGAGGGGGTTGTTGCGACGACGGCGAAGGGGAGGCTGCAAGGCCGGGCAACGACTGCTCAGCCTGGTTTACGGTCGAATGCCATAGTGCGCCCATATCAACGTGGCCCTGGCTGTGCGTTGCTCTGCATAGGTTAAAGCGTAGACGCTGTTGTCGGCGGCAAAATGCGGTTAACGTTCCCAGGCGAAAATTTTCTCTCTTCTGCGAGTGCAAACATGCAGCGCGACCACCGAGAACAGCTCAACTTTAGCTGGCAAGCCAACGCCGACGCCTGGACCGCCGCCGTGCGCGAACAACGCATCGAAAGCCGCCGCCTGGTTACCGACGCCGCCATCTTGCGCGCCATCCTCGCCTGCGAACCCAAACGCGTACTGGACATCGGCTGCGGCGAAGGTTGGTTATGCCGCGGCCTGATGGCCCACGGCATTGAAGCGGTTGGCGTGGACGCCTCCGTGCCCCTGATCGAAACCGCTCGCGCCATCTGCACCGGCCAATACCGCGTGTGCGGCTACGCCGAACTGGAAGCACAAGCACCGCTACTGGGCAAATTCGACGTACTGGTGTGCAACTTCGCCCTACTCGACGAACCCCTGGCCCCGGTACTCAACGCCCTGCACCAACTGCTCGCGCCTGGTGGCGTACTGCTGATCCAAACCATCCACCCCTGGAGCTCCCGAGGCGAAGGGCAATACCAAGACGGCTGGCGCGTAGAACACTTCGAAGGCTTTGGCGAAGGCTTCGCCGAACCCATGCCCTGGTTCTTCCGCACCCTCGAAAGCTGGCTAACCCTACTGGCCGAAACCGACTGGCGCCTGCAATGGCTACAAGAACCGCTACACCCAGAAAGTGAACAACCGGTGTCACTGCTGCTACTACTGAAACCCGCAAAACCGCAAATTTCTTCATAAGGTGTGCCGATCCGCGCTCGGTATGGGGAACCATGGTGTTCACCATTAAATCGCTTGGTGCGCACAGCACACCCTACGAGAGCAGCGCGTCGAGCTTTTGATGTGCTTTTGATCTAGATCTTGCTTGTGATCCACCCGCCCCGTTTATCGCAGGCCGAGTGGAGTCGTTGTGCAGGGGGTTGAGCGGCAGGAGCCGCGAAAGGCGTGGGGCCAAGGATGGCCCTGCACGCCGACCCCCGGAGCAACGACGGAGCGAGGGAACCTGAAGCGCAGCGCAAGGCCAAGGTAGGGGCAAGCCTTTTTGGTTTCTTTTTTGGCGACTGAAAAAAGAAACTCGCGCGTAAGGCGCGAAACAAAACTCTGAGCCAACGCGGTAACGAAGAAAAACCAAAAGCTGGTGCGCACACCGTGCGCGGACCGGCACACCCTACAAAAGCATTGTGTAGGCAGCTAATACCTACGCAAAGGAAGCCACAATGCACACCGTCCAACTAGCCAATCAAACCCTCCCCGCCATCGGCCAAGGCACCTGGCGCATGGGCGAACGCCCCAGCGAACACCAAACCGAAGTCAACGCCCTACGCCTAGGCATCGACCTCGGCATGACCCTTATCGACACCGCCGAAATGTACGGCGAAGGCGGCGCCGAGCAAGTCGTCGGCGACGCCCTGCAAGGTATCCGCGACCAAGCCTACCTCGTCAGCAAACTCTACCCCCACAACGCCAGCCGCCACGGCACCATCGAAGCGTGCGAACGCAGCCTGCGCCGCCTCCGCACCGACACCATCGACCTCTACCTGCTGCACTGGCGCGGCCAACACCCGCTGGAAGAAACCGTCGACGCCTTCGAGCGCCTGCGCGAACAAGGCAAAATCCGCCGCTGGGGCGTATCCAACTTCGACCTCGACGATATGCACGAACTGAACAACCGCGCCTGCGCCACCAACCAAGTGCTCTACAGCCTGGAACAGCGCGGCGTGGAGTTTGATCTGCTGCCCTGGTGCCAACAACAGGCCATGCCCTTAATGGCCTACTGCCCGGTGGGGCAGGGCGGACGCTTGCTGCAAGACGTCACCCTGCGGCAAATCGCCGAGCGCCGTGACGTTACCCCGGCACAGGTCGCCCTGGCCTGGCTGGTGCAGCAAGGCGGCGTCATTGCCATCCCCAAAGCCGTTACGCCAGCCCATGTGCGTGCCAACGCCGCCGCTCTGGAGCTCAACTTGGATGCCGCCGACCTGCGCTTGCTTGATGGCGTATTTCCGCCGCCCACGCGCAAAAGTCCGTTGGCCATGGTGTAGCCCACTATGCACAAACGCCGTGGGGGTGCGTCGAGCCTGCTCAGCTGTGGCTTGGCCTTATTGTTTTGCCTAGGGCTGTTGGCGCTTGCGCCATTGCCGGTGGAAAAGCTGCACAACGCCGTATTCGATCAATTTCAGCGCTGGCAGCCACGCCAATACGCTGAGGCGCCGGTGCGCATTATCGACCTCGACGAAGCCAGCCTGGCGCGGCTGGGCCAGTGGCCGTGGCCGCGCACGCGGGTAGCGGAGTTAGTGGATAAATTGCGTGAGGCGGGTACGGCGGCAATTGTGTTCGACGTGCTGTTTGCCGAGCCGGATCGCACCTCACCGGCGCTGTTTTTACAGGAACAGGGCGTGTTGGATGACGCCCTGTTAAGCCAACTGCAAGCCTTGCCCGACCACGATAGCCAACTGGCCACAGCGCTGGCCCGCAGTAACGTGGTACTGGGCTTTGCCACCGAGCGCCGGGCGGGCGGCAATGGCTTGCCCTTGAGTCGTTACGGCTTGGTCGCGCCGGCACCTTCACCGCTGCCGTTTCTACCGCAGTACGCGGGCGTGGTGAAAGCCTTGCCGATCCTGGAACAGGCGGCAGCTGGCAGCGGCGCGCTAACCTTCGAACCCGACACCGACGGTGTGGTGCGCAAGGTGCCGCTGTTGCTGGCGCTGGGTGATCAAGCGCGGCCATCGTTGGTGGCCGAGGCGTTGCGCGTTGCCCAGCGCGCGCCGTTGTACCGCGTGCACACGGGCGAGGCGGGCGTCGAGCAGATCGATATCGGCCGCGTGCACATCCCCACCAACAACCGTGGCGAGTTCTGGGTGCATTTCACCGCCCCGCAGGCTGCGCGCAGCATTGCGGCGTGGCAGGTGTTGGCCGGGCAAGCACCGGCAGGATTGCAGGGCAGCATCGCCTTGATCGGCACCTCTGCCCAAGGCCTGCAAGACCTGCGCTTTAGTCCGCTGGGGGGCATTATTCCTGGCGTTGAGGTGCATGCGCAGGCCTTGGAACAGGCGCTCAGCGGCGAGTATTTGCAGCGCCCAGGTTGGGCGCGCGCTGTGGAAGTGTTGGCGTTGCTGTTTGGTGGTGTGTTGGCGTGCGTGTTGGCGCTGCGCCTGCCGGCGCTGTTCGCCGCCGGGCTGACGTTATTGCTGATCGCCGCGCTCAATGGCGTGGGGTGGTACGCCTTTAGCGAGCAGCGTTTGCTGCTCGACCTGTTCACGCCAGGCTTGGGCTTGGCGCTGATCTACAGCGTGGCGAGCATCAGCCATCATGTGGCTAGCGAGCGTGAGCAGCGCTGGGTGCGCGAGGCGTTTTCCCGTTATGTCTCGCCCAACCTGGTCAAGCATCTGGTCGATAACCCTGGACAGTTAACCCTCGGTGGCCAGCGCCAGGTGTGCAGCTTTGTGTTTACCGACCTCACCGGCTTTACCGAAATGATGGAGCGGCAAAGCCCCGAGGCAGTGGTCACGCTGCTTAACGATTACCTGGAACACGTAATCGCCATTGCCTTTAGCCACGATGGCACGCTTGATCGTATTGTCGGCGACGCCGTGGCCATTATGTTTTCCGCGCCTTTGCCGCAAGCCGACCACGCCCAGCGCGCCCTGAGTTGCGCGTTGGAAATTGATCGCTTTGCCCAAGGTTATGTGGCGCAGTTGCTGGTGCAGGGCGTGAAGTTTGGGCAAACCCGCATCGGTGTGCACAGTGGTGAAGTGGTGGTGGGCAACTTCGGCGGCTCGACCATTTTTGACTACCGCGCCCTTGGCGATCCGGTGAATACCACCTCGCGGCTGGAGAGCCTTAACCAGTACCTGGGCACGCGCTTGTGTGTGTCTGCCGCTATTGCTCGCGCCAATCCGCAGGTACCAATGCGTGGGGTTGGCAAGGTGCAGTTGAAGGGCAAAGCGGCCGCGACAGAAGTGTTCGAGCCGCTCGACGCGCCGGACTATGCCTATGACGCCGCGTATTTATTGCTGATGGCCGGGGATGCAGGGGCATTGGCGGCGTTTAGCGAACTGCATGAGCAGCGGCCGGACGATGGCTTGGTGCGTTTTCATTTGCTGCGATTGCAAGCGGGTGAACAAGGCGATGCGTTTGTCATGACCCGTAAGTAGCCGCCCTTAGCGGACGATAATTTCCACCCGCCTATTACGCGGTTCTGGCGTGTCGTCCGCCGTTTTCACCAGCAGGTTGCTCTCGCCATGGGAGGTCACCACCAGCTCGATCACCTGAATGCCTTCCTTCTTGAGCAACTCGGCAATTGCCTTGGCGCGCTTGAGGCCGATCTGCTCATTCCAGGTGGCCTTGCCCTCGGTGTCGGTATGGCCGATCACCGAAACGGCAGAAGGCCCGCGCTCGCGCAAGGTGGTGAGCACGTTCTGGATATCCGCCTTGGAGGCGGGTGTGAGGTTGGCAGTGCCGGTTTCAAAGTACAGCAGAAAGGATTTGGGCAGTGCGGGCTGAGCTTTTAGCGCGGCGGAAAAGTCTTGATCAATGCGCGGCTGTTCAACGGCAAAGGTCTTTGCGCTTTTGCCGTCGAGGGCCACGGCATCGTGTTTTTTATCCACGCGCGTGGTGCCGTTAGCGGTTTGCACAACGATGGCGCCGGTGCTGCCGTCCGGGCTTTCCATCAGCACCACGTAGGATTTCGACGAGGCGCAGCCGGTGGCGCACAGGGCGGCGAACAAGAGAATCAGCCCACGAATAAAGGTAAAAGGCATGGCCAACTCAACCGTCGACTTTTACCAGGAAGTGCGTGCCGCGTACCCCGATGGTGCCGGTGGGGGTATTGATTTCCACGGCTTCGGGTTTGAGCTTGGCAATAACCCCGGAAATGTAGTTAAGGGTGCCGTGGGTAATTTTCGCGCTGAGCTTGAGGTTTTGCTCCGACGGCTCATACACAAAAGCGTCGAAACTCAACTGGCTGTTGGGGCCGAAGGACATCACCGTGTTGTCTTCCAGCGTCACGCCCAATGAGCCGTTGGCGCCGGTTTTGATCGAGCTATTAACGAATACAGGTGTGCCAACGGTGGCCGGTTGCGCGCTGCCGGCGGTAATTACCGAGGCGTCGCCTTCGGTTTTCATCACATAGCCGATGGCTTTGCCGGGCGTTTGTTCGGCGGCGAATGTCGAGATGGAGAGGGGTAGTGCTATGAGCAGTGTGAATAGCCATTGAGTGGCTTTTCTAGTTGTAAACATACTAGTCTCCCTGGATGTCCGATTTCCTGGATGAACCTTGCGTAAACCGGGTAGAACCGCATCATGTACGTGATGTCAGATTGACGCTACTTTTATTGACGCTCTCTATAAAAGCTGCGATCAACGGTTTTTGCCAGTCAGGCAAAAGGAATTTCTATTACGGGTTGCAGATGAACACAGTATTTTTCAAGTTCCGTTTCAAGAACTGGTCAATTGTTCTCGCCGCATTTTTTCTGCTGCAGTTATTGCCCGCTATTGCCCTGACATTGGGCTACTCGCCGATGCTGGTGCTGGGGCTGTCTGTGGCTGTGTTATTAGCCACTATGCCGTTGGCCCTCAGTGGCATGGACAGTATCAACCGCACTATCGAGAGTCTGGCCGAAGACACCCGGTTGATTCGCGACCTGGATTTCTCCGGCGCGCAGCCGCAGGCCTCGATGTTTTACGAAGTTGATAGCCTCAACCGTAGCCATTCGAGCATGAAATCGGCGCTGCAAGTGCAGACGCAAACCTTGCAAGAAACCCAACTCAAACTCGCCAGCCTGGTAGAGAACGGGTTGTTGCTGTCGTCCGAGCGTGACCACCAAGCCTTGCTGCGCCACATTCTGATGCAAGGCAAGCTGATCTGTAACGCGCAAGCCGCCACCATGTACTTGAAGACCGAGCACAACACCCTGCGCTTTGCCCTGCGCTCGATGGATGACGAGCTACCGGCCAGCGAAATTGCTTTGCACGACCCGGTCAACGGGCTGCCCAACGAACGCCATGTGTCGACCTACACCGCGCTGCACAACAAAGCCGTGGTGATCGACGACGTGTACAGCGAAACCCGTTTTGACCTCAGCGGCACTCGCCACTTCGATGCCGAGTCGGGTTACCGCACCGTGTCTATGCTTAGCGTGCCCTTGGCGCCGCGCCAGGGTGAAGTGATTGGCGTGCTGCAATTTATGAACGCCCTCGACCCGCTGACCGGTGAGGTGGTGGCCTTCTCGCCGCAGGTGCTTTCGTATGTCAGCGCTCTGGCCTCGCAAGCGGCGATTGCCCTGGATAACCACAACCTGATCGACGCACAGAAAGCGCTGATCGACGCCATGATCGAAATTCTTGCCGGCGCCATCGACGCCAAGAGCGCCTACACCGGCGCCCACTGCGAACGCGTGCCGGAGCTGGCATTAATGCTTGCCGAAGAGGCGTGCAAGGTCAGCGAAGGGCCGCTGGCCGACTTTAGTTTTAACTCGGCAGATGAGTGGCGCGAGTTCCGTATCGGCGCCTGGCTGCACGACTGCGGCAAGATCACCACACCCGAACATGTGGTCGACAAAGCCACCAAGTTGGAAACCATCTACAACCGCATCCATGAAGTGCGTCTGCGCTTTGAAGTGCTGCTGCGCGATGCGCACATCGCGTGCCTGCAAGCCATCGCTGACGGCGCTGACGAAAGCCGCGCACGCGCCGAGTACCAACGCGTAGCCGAGCAACTGCAGGAAGAGTTCGCTTATGTGGCCGAGTGCAATATCGGCAGCGAGCTGATGGCGCCCGAGCGTATCGAGCGAGTGCAACAGATCGGTCAGCGCGCGTGGTTGCGCCATTTCGATGATCGCCTGGGCTTGTCCGAAGGCGAGCTGCACCGCGTGAATCATTTACCCGTGGCTGAGTTGCCCGCGCTGGAAAGCCTGCTGGCCGACAAGCCGCAACATATCTTCCCGCGCACCGCCAGCCGCGAATACGACCCCAAGTACGGCTTCAAGATCGAGGTGCCCGAGCACCTGTACAACTACGGCGAGCTCTACAACCTCAGCGTCAGCCGCGGCACCTTGACCGCTGAGGAACGCTACAAAATCAACGAACACATCATCCAGACCATCATGATGCTGGAGAACCTGCCGCTGCCGTCCAACCTCAAGCGCGTACCCGAATACGCCGGCACCCACCATGAAACCCTGCTGGGCACGGGCTACCCGCGTCAGTTGGACAAAGACAAATTGTCGATTCCGGCGCGGATCATGGCCATTGCCGACGTCTTTGAAGCGCTAACTGCCTCTGACCGGCCCTATAAAAAAGCCAAGACCCTGTCCGAATCGGTGCGCATCCTCGCCAACCTACGCGACAAAGGCCATATCGACGCCGACCTGTTTGCCCTATTCCTGCAATCGGGCATGCATATGGACTACGGCAGGCGCCACCTGCAGCCCGAACAGATTGATGACGTGGATGTGCAGGCGTTTCTGTAGGTCGAGTGCTGCGCGCACCAAGCGATTTGCCCCTGTTCGCCGTGGTGTGCATAGCGCACCCTAGGCGCGCCACAATGGATCATTGGCCATCGTCTCGCTAGCCCATTCGGTAAACGCCCGCACCCGCGCCGACTGCCGTCGAGCATAGGGATACACCAAGCTCATGGGCATGCTGGCCAAGCTCCAGTCGGGTAGCAACTGCACTAGCTCGCCGCTGTGTAATAACGGTTGTGCTTCGCACAGCGGCACGGCGACAAACCCCAGTCCCGCCTGCGCCGCCGCGATGTAGGCACCGCCGCTGTTAAAGCGCATGGCTGGGGTTTGTTCGATCAGCACGCTGTCGTCGCCACGGCTCAGCCGCACGGGGTTCTGCCGGCCGCTGGCGGGAAATACAAAGGCCAGAAAGCGCAACTGGGCCAAGTCTTCAGGGCTGTTTACTGCTGGCTGGTCGTTGAGATAGCCGGGTGCAGCACACAACACAAACCGCATCTGGCCAATGGGCCGGCAGACCAAATCGGGGTCGGTCACCACACCGCCGCGAATCGCGCAGTCGATGCCTTCCTGCACCAAGTCCACCACCCGTTCGCTGCAGCCCAGATCAAGCTGGATATCCGGGTACTGGCTGACAAACGTCGGCAACGCCGGAATCAGCAAAAAACGCCCGACAGGCGAAGGCATATCCACCCGCACCTTACCGCGCGCCACCGTGCGCGTCAGGGAAACGCTGGCTTCCAGTTCATCCATGTCTTCCAGCAGCGTGCGCGCACGTTCGTAGTAAGCGGCGCCATCGGTGGTGGCCGTCACCCGGCGTGTGGTGCGGTGCAGCAGCTTTACCCCGAGCTGACTTTCCAGCGCCTGAATCTGCCCGGACAGCGTGGTTTTCGCCGTGGCCAAGGCCTCAGCGGCGCGGGTAAAGCTGCCCAGTTCCACGATGCGGCAGAACGCGCGCATCGCATCGAGTCGGTCCAAGGCCATGATTGTCCGGGTAGTCGTCTAATGTTTGCGAGTTTAGTCGGTTTATCAAGGTTTCCTCGATTAATAAAGTACATCCATCCCCGGTACATAACCGGGCCACTTTAAGGAAACCATCATGAGTAACGCCCGTGTGAACTATGCCCAAGTCGCCCCCCACGCCTTCAAAGCCCTGCTGGGTTTGGAAAAAGCCATGGGCGAATCGGTGCTGGAAAAATCACTGCATGAGCTGGTGAAAATCCGCGCTTCGCAACTTAATGCCTGCGCTTACTGCATCGACATGCACACCGCCGACGCCATCAAGTTGGGCGAAACCCCACGGCGCATTTTTGCCCTGTCGGCATGGCATGAAACGCCGTTCTTTAGCGAACGTGAACGTGCGGCACTGCTGTGGACCGAAACCCTGACGCTGCTGGCCGAACGCGGTGCGCCGGATGCGATTTACAGCCAAGTTGCTGAACACTTTAACGAGCGCGAACTGGCCGACCTGACCTTTGCCATCGCCACCATTAACGCCTGGAACCGCTTTGGTGTCGGTTTCGCCATGCAGCCGGCGCACTAACCATGGCCGCCTCTATTCGACTGGCCGCCCTGGCGTTGGCCTTGCTCAGCGGTTTGGCCCACGCCCATGGCGGCGGGGCAGGGGATGAAACGGTAAGCCCGGTGGCGCAGGCGCAACTGCCGGCAAGCGTTGGCACCGATGCCAAGGCCCTGCGGGTTGAATTTGCCCCAGGTGCGACCTCACGGCCGCATACCCATCCGGGGCCGGTGTTTGTCGTGGTGGTTGCCGGTGAGATGGAGTCGTCGCTGGACGATGGCCCGGTGCACACTTACAAGGCGGGGGATACCTGGTACGAAGCGCCGGGGCAAGCGCATCGGGTGACGCGTAACCCGAGCAAACGCCAACCGGCGGTGTTGGTGGCGTGGTTGTTGTCCGACGGTAAGGCGCCGTTGGTAAAGCCGTTAGCCTTGAAGCCGTAAGGGTTTTTACCTTCACCACCGTCATTCCCGCGAAGGCGGGAATCCAGAATGTTGCGGCGAACGAAGCATGTCTTGAGAGTCTGGGTCCCCGCCTTCGCGGGGACGACGGTAGGGGTTAGGCAGTTGGTTTTTGCTCAAACCGCCACGCCACACAAAACACCACTAGCCCCGCCAATGCGGTAATCGCGCCGATATAGCAGATGCAGGTCCAACCCGACCTTGCACTAATCGCTATCTCGCCCAACCTCGACACTTATTCCACCACCGTCATTCCCGCGAAGGCGGGAATCCAGAATGTTGCGGCGAACGAAGCATGTCTTGAGAGTCTGGGTCCCCGCCTTCGCGGGGACGACGGTTGGGGTTAGGCAGTTGGTTTTTGCTCAAACCGCCACGCCACAAAAAACACCACCAATCCGGCCATCGCGGTAATCGCGCCGATATATCCGGTGGACGTCCAACCCAACCCCGCACTAATCGCCATACCGCCCAACCACGGCCCCAGGGCATTGGCGATGTTAAACGCGGCATGGTTGGACGCCGCTGCCAGCGTTTGCGCGCCCTGGGCTACGTCCATCAAGTGGGTTTGTAACGGAGCGCCTAAAGCGACCATGGTGCCCACCGCAAATACCGCTGGAAGCACGGTCCAGGGCGACAACGCGGCCACTGGAAACAGCACCAGCACCAACGCGCTCCAGACCAACAGCCAGGCCACCGCTTTGAACTGCAATTTATCGAACAGCCAACCCCCGGCCATATTGCCGACAATGGTGCCCAGGCCAAAGGTGGCCAGCGCCAGGGGAATCCATGCGGTGGACACCTGAGTTACGTGCAGCAGGGTTGGCGCCATATAGCTGAACACGCAAAACATGCCGGCAAAACCCACCGAGCTGATGGCCAAGGCCAGCCACACTTGTGGGCGGTTAAAGGCGCGCATTTCCTGAATCGGGTCGTTGCGCGGCTCGGTTTTATCCAGCGGCAAAAACCAGGCGACCATGGCCACGGTACTCAGGGCGATCAGTCCCACCACGGCAAAGGCATACCGCCAGCTCATCACTTGCCCCAGCCAGGTGGCTAACGGGTTGCCGACCAAAATGGCCACGGTCAGGCCCATCAATACTCGACTGACGGCCTTCGCCCGTTTATGCGGCGGCGCCATTGAGGCGGCCACCAGCATGGCCACGCCAAAGTAGGCGCCATGGGGCAGGCCGGCGAAAAAGCGGAACGCCATCAGCGTGTGGTAGTCCGGCGCCAAGGCGGTGGCGAAGTTGCCGACGGCGAAGATCGCCATCAGCAGCAACAGCAAATTGCGCCGCAGCATGCGTGATCCCAGGATCGCCAACAGCGGCGCACCCACCACCACGCCAAGGGCATAGGTGCTGATCACATTGCCCACTTGCGGTTCGCTGATGCCCAGGTCGGCGGCGACGTTGGGCATCAACCCCATAATCGAAAACTCACCGGTGCCAATGGCAAAACCGCCGAGCGACAGCGCCAGTTCAATCAGCAAAATGGCGTGGGCCGACAAGCGCTTGGCCAGTGGCGAGGGCGCCGTATCGGCGGGTAAAACATCAGACATGGGAACAGCCTCAACACAAAAATCAGAAAACGGTGAAGCATTTCACCGGCGGGGCAGGGCGACAGACAACCTGTCAGCGAAGGGGTTTAGCGGTAGCGCGATAATATTTTTTCGAATTCGCCGTCGTTGCTCATCTGCACCAAGGCACGTAGCAACGCCATGGTCGGCACATCCGGTTCGTCGCGAACAATGCACGAGGCCAAATCCGAAGAGAGCTCTTCAAGAGGGTGCAGTTTATGTTCGGGAGCTTGGTCGCGGTTAAACCAATTCAGCGCCAGCTCGTTGCTCACCGCGTAATTGTTGCGCCCGGCTTCCAGTTTGAGCAGTGCCAGGCCTTGGGTGCGGGCATCGTCGCGTTGCAGGTCGTGGGCGTCAAACTTGGGTTGCAGCTGCGGGTAGATATAGCCGAGCACGGTGCCCACTTGCTCGCCATGCAAATTTGCCAGCGTTACTTTGCCTTGGGTGCGGGCCACCAGCATGTCGCGCTGCACCATAAACGGCACGCTCCAGATGTACTGGTGGTGCGACTCGGTCATCCAGTTCGGGTTGACGTAACAGCGCACGTCGATCTCGCCGCGTACCAGCATTTGCTGCACCCGCTTACGCGGCAGCACCATCATTTCCGCACGCCGGCCGACCTTCTCGGCCAGGCGCGTTTGCAGGTCGAAAATAATGCCGCTGGTGGCCTGCCCGTTTTCCACCTTCACTAACGGCATTGCCCAGCTTTCGATAATGGAAAAACGCAGAGGTCGCTCATCCGCAGCGCTGCAGGCGCAGAACAGCAGACAAGCGATGGGCAGAAAACGCATGGCGGTACCGGGTTAAGTCATTCACCCGTTTGCCTGGCGATAAGGCCGGAAACGGGCGAGGGCGCCCAATCTTAACCACAAGCTTGCGCCGCTGTCGCCGCGATCACGGCAGCAGAATAAATTTATCGCCGCTGCCGTTATTGACCTCGCCGTAGCTGGCCACGCCTTCACTCAAGGCAACCTCGCGCAATTGCTCGGGCAGGGGCAGTAAGCCCTGATCGAACAGGCTGCCAAAACCATCCAGCATCGCCGCGCACTCCTGCGGCGTGTACAGCAGCGAGTTAACCCCCACCAGCACGCCGCCCCGGCGGTACAGTGCCAATGCCGGCAACTGCACATTGCCGTCTACCGGCGCGGCAATAATGGCGATACGGCCAAAGTTCGCCAGCGCGGGCACGGCGGCCGGCAGCCAGAAACCGGTGGTGTCAAAGATCACCTCGGCGCCACCGTTAAAGTGCTCCTCCACCTGGGCCGCCAGGGCGGCGGGGTCGCCCAACAGAATGGCGGCAACACCGCGTCGGCCAAGCTCGGCCAACGACTCAGGCCGCCGCACCGCCGCCAATACATGCGCACCACGGGCCTTGGCCAGGTTGACCGCGGCATCACCCACCGCGCCATTGGCGCCGATCACCAACAAGGTGGTGCCGGCCTTAACTGAGCTGCGTTCTAACGCATCCCACGCCGTGGTAAACGGCACGCCGCAGCTGGCGGCTTGAACAAAACTCAGCGCCTGCGGCTTTAGTGCCACATCCCCAGCCGGCAAGACGATATGGCTGGCATGGCTGCCATCACGGGTAAAGCCCAAGCCCTTGCCAGTGCCCCACACCGCTTGGCCGAGCAACGGGCTGGGGCCATCGACCACCACGCCAGCAAAGTCGCGGCCAGGAATACGCGGCACGCTGGTGTACGGGAAGCGCCCCAGTACGTTTTTAACGTCGCTGGGGTTAAGGCCTGCGGCACGTATTTCTACCAACACCTCGCCAGCGGCGGCAGTCGGGGTGGGTACTTCAACGTACTGAAGAGAATTGAGGTCGCCCTTAACGGTGAATTGCAGCGCGTGCATAGCGGCTCCTTAAACGTGACAAGTAGAAGAGAAATTCAAGACAACCACTGGGCAAAAAACTGGCGCCCCATTGGCAGCAACTGCTCGCCAGCCAACATTCCGAGCAAGCCAACCAAGGCGATGGCGGGTGGGGCGGGTGAACGCACGTCCAGCAGGTTATAGATGACGCCAACCAGCAGGCCGACGCCGAGTGACAGTAGGTAGTTCATAGCAGGCTCCAGTCCCTGAGGTGGTGGGGAATGGGCTTAGTCTAGCGACGGGGAAACGGTGCTCAGGTCAAAGGCTTCTGTTTATCGGCCAAGATTTGCCTAACGGCTGGTGAGGTAGTCCGACGGCGCCACCCCTAGCTCGCGGCGGAACATGTCGCTGAAACTGCTTGGCCGATAACCCAGGTCGGTGGCAATCCGGCTCACCGCTGTGCCTTCAATCAACGCTGCTACCGCCGTGGCCAACTGTACCTGCCGGCGCCACTGGGCAAAGCCCATGCCCAGGCTGTCCTGAAACAAGCGCGCCAAGGTGCGCACACTGGCACCCGCTGCAGCGGCATGTTGCTCAAAGGAAAACGCCTGGGACGGCTGCGCGATGACCGCCTGACACAACGACAACAAGCGCCGGTCACTGGCATCGGGCAGTGGTACGCGCAGATGCGAATGCTGCGCGCGCTGCAACTCCAGCACGGCCAACGTGCTGAGGCTGCGGTAGTAATCGCTATCTTCGGCGCCTTGTTGTTCCACCAACCCAAGGATCAACTCACGCAGCAGCGGCCGCACCTCCAGCACTTGCGTGGTGCTTGGCAGGCTATTGGGTTGGTCGGGGCGCAGGTAGATATTGCGCATCTCCAACTCCGACACCACCCGCACCGCATGCGGCACCTGGCTTGGCAACCACACCGCGCGCAGCGGCGGCACCAACACCGCTTCGCCCGGCGTTTCCACCCACATAACGCCGCTCATGGCATACAGCAACTGGCCCCAGTCATGGGCATGCGGCTCAATAAACAGGCCGCGCGGATAACTGCGCGCCACCACCCGCAAGGCGGCGCCAGGGCTGTGTAAATCAGGTGGAGCAGCGCGGGCCATGGCTTAACGCAAGGTCGGCAAAGCGGCGCCCATCAAAGCGAACACGCTGCCGCAGGTGCGATTAAAACCCTTGCCACTGCGCTCCAACCACGGGCGAATACGATGGGCCAAGCGTGCCAACAGGTACTCAATAAACCCCTCAAACAGCACAAAGGTCAGCACCATAATCAAAAACTGCAGCCACAGCGGCCGACTCGGATCGAGAAACTGCGGCAAGAAAGCGCCGAAAAACAGAATGACTTTTGGATTGGAAATGGCCGACAAAAGCCCCTGACGAAACAGCGCCTGCCCCGACTTGCTTGGCGCAACGCCCTCGTCGCTCAACGTGATCGCCGGCGCACGCCACAGCTGCACCCCCAGCCAGACCAAATACGCCCCGCCCACCCACTTCAACACCGTCAACGCCTGGGCCGAGGCCTGCAACAACGCGCCAATACCAAACATCGACAACGCCATCAGCACAGTAAAACCAAGCATGCCGCCAGTGATGGTGAATAGCGTTTTGCGTTGCCCATACAACGCACCATGGCTAAGCGCCAACAAGCCGTTAGGGCCAGGCGTCAACGACAGGCCGACAACCGCGATTAGATACACAAGCCAGGTATGCAAAGCCATGGAAAAAGTCCGAGCAGGGGCGGGGGCGGCCAGAATAGCAGCCGCCAGCACGGAGTAGGTGCAACAGCTGCGCTGAACCGCTGTTGTAGGGTGCGCTGTGCGCACCAGGTCCCTTTCCCGATATCGCTAACGATGCGCCCAGCACCCCCTACAAGAGCGACTGCGCCATCTGTTGCCAGCGGCTTAGATCCGGCAACGGTTTACCGACCACCTTTGCCGCTTCATCCCAACGCCGCAGGCGCAAGGCGTCGGCAAACAGCGGGTCACGCTCAAACTGCGCTGCCTGCTGTGGGCTCATTGGCCCGCCTTGCCACACCAGGGTTTGCCGGCTGGCGGGGCTTAGCGCGCCGAAGTAGCCAGGTTCGCGGGCGCAGAGGTAGCGTTTGGCGTCGACATGGCTAGCCACCAGATCACATAACCGCTGGGGAAAGCCCAAGCCACGCAGCCAGTGTGCGCCGACCTGTTCATGGCCCTGACGACCGTTTGCTGCCATGCGTTTATGGCGCTGCAGCGGCGCGCAAAAGTGCCCGACGTCGTGCAGAAAGGCCGCCAGCACCAGCTCTGTATCGGCGCCTTCGCTCTCGGCCAACTCGGCGGCCTGGGCCATATGTTCAAGCTGGTTGATGGCTTCGCCGATGTAGTCGGCCTGTGCTTGTTGTTGGCACAGGGCGAACAACTCGCTCACCCGTTGCTGAGCGGTTATGCCGTTGGCCATGGGCCTTCTCCCAGCAGTGCAGCCACCGTGCGTTCGCCCAGGCCCAGGCCAACACTCATGCCCAAGCCGGTGTGCATCAGCACGGCGGTCACGCCATCGGCGGCGCGGGTCACGCTAAAGGGGCCCGGCCCGCGAGCGCCGTACACGCCTTGCCAGCGCTCGACCACTTCAACCTTTATGCCCAAGGTGTGCTCGGCCAGGTCGAGCATGATCTGGTCGGTGCTTTCGGCGTTGAACGGCGAGGCATCGCTGCCGTAGTCGTGGGAGTCGCCGATGATCAGTTCGCCGTAAGGCGTGGGGCTGATCAGCAGGTGAATGCCCAGGGTTTCCAGTTCGGCCTGCTCGCGGCGGATTTGCGCGCGAATGGCCTCGGCTTCTGGCAGGTCGGCAAAGGCGCCGTAGTGGGTGCAGCTTAAGCCGGTAAGCACGGCGTGCTTGAGGGCCAACGGCTGCGAAGGGCGCACGCGCAACATTTGCAGGCGGCACACCTGCGGCTGCAAGCGGGCCATGTGTTCGGCCAGCAGGGTTTGGTAGTCGTGGCCGGAGCACACCACAATCTGCGCCGCGCTAAAACGCCCGGCGCCCGTCAGGGCGCTGCCAGCTTCCACGTCGCGCACCAGGGTGGAGAAATAGAATTCCACCCCATGTTCGCGGGCCAGGTAATCGACGATCTGCGGCAGCGCTTCGCGCGAGTACAGCTGCTGGTCGTCGAGGCCATGCAAGGCGGCGCGGTGATGGCTAAAGCGGCCGTCGTACAGCGCGTTCAATGCGTCGCCGCGCAGCAGCTCGGTGCGATAACCCAGCTCTGCGCCGCGACCGGCAACAAAGGCTTCCAGCAGCGCTTCTTCCACTTCAGTACGGGCAAATAACAGTGAGCCCTGTTGATGCAATTTCAGCCCGGCGCCCTGGCCCAATTCTGCCCATAGGCCACGTGCCTGGCGGGCCAGATTGAGCATGGCGCCCGGCGCTTGCCCACCCACCAACGCCTGGCCGAAGTTGCGAATAGAGGCGCCCAGCGGCGTGTGGCTACGTTCGAATACCTTGACCTTAAGGCCGCGTTTGGCGCCGGCCCAGGCGTGGGCGAGGCCGAGAATACCGGCGCCGACGATCAGCAGGTCGCAGTCGTGCTCAGACATAAAAAACTCCAAAACGGGTGCGCAGAAAAAATGCCCAGCCGCTAAGGCCGGGCGATTGCTACGGCCTTACTG
>NZ_JBBNAH010000171.1:0-14567 GCF_037994325.1 Pseudomonas sp. | reverse complement strand
TTCTTCTATTGGCGTTTTACCGCCAAACAGGTTGGAGAGCGCTTCCTGCCCGTGGGCCAGGACGTTGACGCAGACCACGCCGTTGCTACGGAAGCTTTCATACACCGATGCCGCGCGATTAAGGCAGACCAGCAGGGTCGGTGGCTCGTCGGTAACGCTGCAGACGGCGGAGGCGGTAAAGCCGGCGCGCCCGCCGGGGCCGTCGGTGGTGATCACGTTTACCGCTGCACCCAGGCGCGCCATGGCGTCGCGGTAGTCGTGTTTAAGCACTGCTGGCAGCGCCGCAACAACGGTGGTTTTTTCGAGGGCAGTGCCCATGGCGTTCTCCGCGTGGTTCAGGCCGCTGGCTGAAGAAAATCCAGCACGCTGGCTTCAAAGGCCGCTTGTTCGGTCAGGTTAAAGGCGTGGCCGCCGAAGTCGCGTAATGCGAGCTGGGCGTTGGCCAGCCCTTCGGCAAGGTGCACCGATTGGGTGAAGGGCACCAGGGTATCGTCGCGGCTGGCCATCACCAAGGTGGGCGTGTGTATTTCGCCCAGTTGTGCGCCGATGTTAAAGGCGCGCAGGGCCGCGATGCGCCGCAGGGTGTTGGCCTCGCCAGGAAAGTGCGCCAGGGCGTGGGCCAGGTCGAGTTCCAGGCGTTCGCGGTTGGCGACGATCCAGGCGGGCGGATAAAGGAAGATCGGTTGCGCCGCTACATAAGCGGCAGCACCGCTATTTTTTAGCAGTTGAATGCGCATATCAAAGCACCGCGCGCTGTGGCTATTGGGCTCTGCCCAGGCATTGATTAGCACCAAGCGCTGGATCAGTTGAGGCCGCTGCAGGGCGATCTGCAAGCCCACTAAGCCGCCCAAGGCATGGCCCATAAACGCGCATTCGCGCACCTGCAAACCGTCCAGCAGCGTAAGCAGTTCATCCGCCATATCGGCGATGGCGTAGCCCTCGGCCAGTTCCGCCGGGCTGCGCCCAGTGCCCAGTTGGTCGTAGCTAATGACGCGAAAACGTTCGCCCAACGCCGCCACGTGCGGTGCCCAGTAGCCGGCGGAACCACCGAGCCCGGAGCTCAACACCAGCGTTTGTGCGGCGTGGGGATTACCGTGAATTTCGTAATGCATGCGCAGTCCTCAAGTGGGGTGCGCCAAGCGCGGCACACCCCACAAACGGCTTACTGGCCGACGTGGGCGATGGAGGCGATTTCGATCAGCGCTTCAGGTTTTACCAAGCCGCACTGAATGCAGTAGCGCGCTGGTTTTTCACCGGCAAAGTACTCGGCGTACACGGTATTGATGGCGGCGTAGTCGGCCCAGTCTTTGAGCATGATCATATTAAAGGTCACGTCGTCCATGGTGCCGCCAGCGGCCTCGACCACGCCTTTGATGGTTTCCAGTACATGACGGGTTTGTTCGCTGGCGTTGCCGACGTGCACCACGTTGGCGTCTTTATCCAGCGGCAAGGTGCCGGCGACATACAGCACGCCATCGGCCAGCGAGCCCGGTACGTACGGGGCCAGGGGTTTGCCGGTGCCCGGCGGAATAATCGATTGTTTAGGCATGGGGAAGCGTCCTGTAGTTAGGGTTTGGGCTGCTGAAAGGTGGTGCAGAAATCGTCGACTGAAGACACCCAGCCAAAGAAGGTTTCGATATTGAACAGGGCCGCTTCCTGGGCCGACGGCGGGCCGGCCTGGTGGGTGGCGTCGGCCAGCACTACGCCGAAGTATTCGAGGAAAAAGCCATCGCGCAGGGTCGACTCCACGCAGACGTTGGTGGCGATGCCGGTGAACACCAGGTTCTTGATGCCGCGTGCGCGCAGGATGCTGTCCAGCGGGGTGTTGAAGAAGCCGCTGTAGCGCGGTTTGGGCATAACGATGTCGCCAGGCAAGGGCTTTAACTGGTCGACCAGTTCGTAGTCCCAACCACCCTTGGCCAACAGCGTGCCTTGCAATTCCGGGCGCTTGCGCATGGTTTTTAGCGCGTTGGATTTATGCCAGTTCGGTGAGCCTGGGCCGCCGGCTTCGACGTAGTCAGCGTCCCAGCCGTTCTGGAAAAAAATCACCTGCACGCCAGCCGCGCGGGCAGCGGTAATCGCCACTTGGATTTTCTCGATCACCGGCCCCGTGGACGACACGTCGAAGCCGGCCAGGTCGAGGTAGCCACCGAGGGTCGAGTAGGCGTTCTGCATATCGACCACGATCAACGCGGTCTGGCTAGCACGCAGTTGCAGTGGCTCGGGGCGTGCAGGCAAGGTCAGCGGGGCGCTGGCATCGACCGGCAGGGCATAGCTGGATACGCTGTTCTCGCTCATCACGCGATCTCCTTCAGGGCGTCGTTGATGGCAAGTCGGCAGTTCATCAGCGGCTGAATACGCTGGCCGAATTTTTCGATGCCTTCGAGGAAGTCGTCAAAGGTCAGCATCACCCCTTCGGTGCCAGGCACGGTGGCCACTTCATCAAGCATGGCGGCGACTTGTTCAAACGAGCCGACCAAGGTGCCCATATTGATATTCACCGCCGAGGTCGGGTCGGACATCTGCCGCACGTTGGTGTCACTGCCCGAGCGGGTGTCGACCGCAGCTTGGTCGCCCAGCCATTGCAGCGCTTCCTGGTCGGCGCCGTCCTTGTACAGCTGCCACTTGGCGCGGGCGGCGGCTTCGGTTTCTTCGGCGATGATCATAAACAGCACGCAGGAATTGACCTCGCGGCCGCTCTTGGCCGTGGCCGCGCGCAGGCGTTCGGTGGTCGGGGCAAAGGCGCTGGGGGTGTTGACGCCTTTGCCAAAGCAGAAGTTGTAGTCGGCGTATTGCGCCGAAAACGCCATGCCGGCGTCGCTGGAGCCGGCGCAAATAATCTTCATATCCGCCTGGGGTTTGGGGCTGACGCGGCAGTCTTCCATGGTGAAGTACTTGCCCTTGAGGTCGCTGTGCCCGGTGCCCCACAGGTCACGCAATACCTGGGCGTATTCGGCCAAGTATTCGTAGCGCGTGGAGAAAAATTCATCGCCGGGCCACAGGCCCATTTGTGAATACTCGGGGCGCTGCCAGCCGGTCACCAGGTTAATGCCGAAGCGGCCGTTGGAGATCGAGTCGATGGTGGCGGCCATACGCGCGACGATGGCCGGCGGCAGAGTCAGGGTGGCGGCGGTGGCGAACAGTTGGATCTTACTGGTGACCGCCGCCAGGCCAGCCATCAGGGTGAAGGATTCGAGGTTGTGCTCCCAGAATTCAGTCTTACCGCCAAAGCCGCGCAGCTTGATCATCGACAGGGCAAAGTCGAAACCGTAGTGCTCGGCGCGCTGCACCACCTGCTTATTCAGCTCAAAGGTCGGCATATATTGCGGGGCAGTTTCGGAGATCAACCAGCCGTTGTTGCCGATAGGAATAAAAACACCCACTTTCATAGAGATAGCTCCCTGTTTGTGCTTTTTGCAGTGCAATGTCTGCATGATCGCCGCACGTTGTTGCGTCGATAGGTCGCAGGAGCTTCAGCACAAGCTGTGCCAAAAACAGAAATGACAGGGAAAACAGGGGGTTGGATAAACGCGGTTGCTTAATGCGGACCAAATGGTCTGCTTTAGAGCGCTTGGTTTGTGCACGGCGCCCGCAAACGGCGCACACAGTGCCGGTGCCTGACAGCGGCAGTGCTTTTGGCTATGGTGACGGCCCCTGTCTGGGCTGAATCTGGATACCGTATGGCTGAGCACACCCCAGCGATCAAAAAGGCTTCACGCACGCCCAGCGAAGCGACACTGGCGCGGCGTGAGCGGCAAATGGAAAGTAAGCGCGCGGCCATCAGCGAGGCGGCTATCGAGCTGTTCTCCCAGTTTGGTTTGCACGGCACCAGCCTTGATCAGGTGGCGGCGCGTGCCGATGTGTCGAAGACCAATCTGCTCTATTACTTCGGCAGCAAGGAAGAGCTTTACCTGGCCGTGCTGCATCAACTGATGAGCGTGTGGTTGGCGCCCTTGCAAGCGCTGAGCGTGGAGATGGAGCCGTTGTCAGCCATCAGCCACTACATTCGCTTAAAGCTGGAATTGTCCCGCGACCAGCCAGCCGCCTCGCGGCTGTTCTGCCTGGAAATCATCCAGGGCGCGCCACTGCTGCGTGGTGAGTTGCAGCATGAGTTGCGCGATTTAGTCCACAGCAAAACCGAGGTGATTCGCCAGTGGAGCGAGTCCGGCCGGCTGGCGCCGATCGACCCGTACCATCTGATTTTTTCCCTGTGGGCCACCACCCAGCACTACGCCGACTTTCGGGTGCAGGTGGAATCCATCACCGGCCGCACCCTGGATGATCCGGCCTTTTTCGAGCAGGTGCTGAGCAGTTTGCAGGCGCTGATTCTTGACGGCATTCGCCCGCGTTAACGGGCGCCCGTGCAGCGCTTAGAGGCTTAGTGCGTTGAGTCAACCAACACTTCTTCGCCCAACGCGCCATTCACCGGCAGCGGCTTATAGGTCGAGTTGGCCGCACGCATCACGCGGATTGCCCGCGCCCCGGCGGCCTGGGCGGAGGTGATATCTGCATCGGAGTCGCCGTAATACACCTGCAGGCCACGGTCGTGAATAAAGCGGGTCTTCTCCGGGCCTGAGGTAAACACCACCGGCTGCATATTTTTGATGCCGAAGGCCTGCTGCAGAATCGTCGTCACTTGCTCGCCTTCGGTGTGCGGCCGGCCAGTGATGAAGTGCAGCGTGTCACCGCGCTGCTGGTGCATGGCAATCAGCGAGCGCGCCACGTCTTTGGGGATCGAATAGCGGTCGCAACCGCCGTTGGTCTCCGTCCAGAATTCAGTGTTTTTCAGGTAATCGTTGCTACCCGGCGAGTACTTCTGCTGCCCGGCATAAAAGCACGGGCTGGAGAACAGCACGGTGTCGTCAATATCGAAACCCACCGCCATCGGTGCGTCTTTCTGAATGCTGCTGCTCAGCGTATCGAGCGTGATCCAGTGAATGTCTGCCGGCTGCTTTGGCGTGGCGCAGCCCACCAGCAACAGTGAGAAAAGGGCGGCCAGGGCCGTGGAAGAAATAGGGGAGGGCATACGCACAAAAAACCTCATCGTCATAAAAGGGAGCCATTGCCGTCAGCAAGCGGCATGCCGGGAATGCTGGCATTGGCGATAAAAGACGGCAGCGCTTCCCCTTAATACCTGTCACCTATGTCAATTAGATTGCTAGTGCCGTGTTTACAGGTTGTTGCGCGACTAAAAGTGCGATGTCGGTGCACAAATGATCATTTAATGAACGTTTTTGGGGCTTTTTGGCCGCCGTAGACCTGTCCGACAATTTCAAATTTGCGCGCCCGCACCCAATCGCGCGATGCGCTGAGCCCACTTAATTAAACTGTAACCTCCCCCTTTTATTGTATTCCTGACGCCTGTGACAGTTTTGGCATGCAATGTGCTGAAGCCCTAACAACGAAGTCGAGGTAGTCGCGCTGCGCTTGCAGCACGGCTGGCGAAGAAAAGGTGGAGTGCGATAAATGCGTAGTTGGGAAGAACCGAAAAAGAAGCGCGTGCATATCGAGATCATCCCGATGATCGACGTGATGATGTTCCTGCTGGTGTTTTTTGTGCTCATCAGCCTGAACGTGATTCCGGCTCTGGGCATCAAGACTCAGTTGCCAGGTGCCGCTCATGCACAACAGCTGAAACCGCAAAACAAGGCCGTGATCACCCTGGGTGTTAACGACCGTTTGCAGCTCGATGGAAAGGATCTGGCTGAGGATGCCTTGGTCGCCCAATTGAAGACGTTGGAAAACGTCAACGAGAAGCTGGTGATCATCCTTAACAGCGATAAAGAAGTTGAAGTAGGTCGGCTTGTAGCGGTCATGGACCTGCTTAAAAGCAACGGCTTTTCGTCTGTCTCGATCGCCACGCGCAAGCTGTAAGCCATGTCGGTATTTTTCAAATCGCGCAAAGCACTCGCCTGTCTGCCGGCTATTTGTCTGCTCGCGGTGGCCGTTCAGAGCGCCATGAAGGCGGACCTGAAAATCACCCCGAAGTACGACGACAGCGTGGTGGAAGTGGCCTTGATCGACCCGGCGGATATTCAGCCCGAGCCGATTGTTCCGCCGCCGCCACCACCGCCGGAGCCGGAGCCAATCCCGGAGCCACCGCCCGAGCCAGACCCGGAACCGGTGGTGGAAATTCCGGAGCCGCCGCCCAAGCCCAAGCCCAAACCGCCTGAGCCCAAGCCGCAGCCACCCAAGCCGAAACCGCAAGTGGCCAAGCCGACGCCAACGCCACCGCCGCCACAAGCGGTCGTGGCCAAGGCGGCGCCCGTGGCACCAGCGCCGGCTCCTGCTCCAGTTGCTGCACCTGCCCCCGCACCGGCACCGCGTGTCGACACGGCGGCAATCGAAAGTCGTTACACCGCGGCGTTACGCGCGGAGTTGGAACGCCACAAGCAATACCCGCGCGGTCGTGAGGCATCGCTGCAGCGGCCCGAGGGTGATGTGGTGATTTGGTTGTTGGTGGATCGCAGTGGAAAGGTCGTGGATTCCGGTATCGAAACAAAAGCCAAAAACATGCTGCTCAACAAAGCAGCACAGACCAGTTTGCGGCGCTTGGAGAAGGTCAATCCGTTTCCTCAGGAGGCCTTTGGGGGCAAGGACCAATACCGCTTTACCGCGACCTTTGTTTACAACGTAGAAAACTAGAAAACATAAATAAAACAGACACCTGCCAATAAAATTCAGGAGTTAATACGTGAAGCTCAATCCGATTTTTGCGATGTTTATAGCGGCTGGTCTTGGGGGCTGGACCGCCGCTGCTCTGGCTGAAGATTCGGTCGATGTCGGTGACGTAGAAGTCACCGGGCAGACACTGGGTGGCGGCCAGATGGTTAAGGAAGAAGCGGCCAAAGCTCGCTCGACCGTTACCAAAGAAGCGCTGGAAAAGATGGCACCCACCGGCAACGCCATCGACAAACTCAAGTACACCCCGGGCGTCAACGTTTCCAGTGACGACTCCACCGGCTTGAGTGGCTTTAACTTCACCATGCGCGGTATGAGTTCCGACCAGGTTGGCGTCTCGCTCGACGGTATTCCGGTCAACGACTCCGGCAACTACAACCTGTACCCCAACCTGCTGGGCGACCCGGAAAACCTGGGCGAAGTCTTCGCCACCCAAGGCTCTTCGGAAATCGACGCGCCGCACATTGGCTCCTCAGGCGGCAACATCGGTTTGGTTACCCTGCGTCCGGAAAAAGACTTCGGCGTATTCGGCAAACAAACCGTGGGCAGCAACAACCTGCGTAAAACCTTTGTGCGCCTGAACACCGGCGAATTCAACGGCCTGAGCAACTACATCTCGGCGTCCCATACCGAGGGTGACAAGTGGCGCGGTGAAGGCGTGCTGCGCGCTGACAAAGTCACGCTGAACAGCTTGTTTGATGACGGTGAAGGCAACTCGCTGAATGCTGTTATCAACTACCACAAGCAAGACAACTACAACTACCTGAACCCGAGCAAGGCGCAGTACAAAACCTACGGCCGCGATTTCGACTACCTCGATAGCCCAAGCTACAACGCCAACGGCAAGATCAGGACCGGTACTGGTACCAGCGTTAACGGCGTCACTCGCGGTACCGGTTATTCGGTGCTTTCGCGCAACCCCTTCGAGAACGTTACTGCCTCCTTGACTGGCCGTTTCCAGTTGCGTGATGACCTGTTGCTCACCGTGGCGCCTTACTACTACTGGGCCAACGGTGGCAGCTTCAGCAACTTCAGCGGTCCATACGCGTTGAACCGTAACACCGGCAACGCGGGCGGCAACTATAACCTGGGTAACCTGCCTACTCCCGCCACCTACAACGCTGATGGCACGCCGAACAACGGTCTGTACTACCGCCCTTCGATCACCGAAACCTGGCGTCCAGGTATCAACACCAGCCTCAAATGGGATATCAACGACGAGCACACCTTTAGCACCGGCTACTGGTATGAGCGTGCGCGCCAGCGCCAAAGCCAGCCGTATATCCCGCTCGACGAAAATGGCAAGCCCACCGATATCTCCCCCGGCTACAACGATGGCACCGCCGCTGTTGACGCCAACGGCAGAGTTATCCAGGGCCGTAACCAATTCACCATTACCCCGGCGCACAAACTGTTCGTTCAGGATGTGTGGAGCGTTACTCCGGATCTGAGCCTGACCGCTGGCGTGGCTTACGACTACTCCGAGCGCAAGGGCGACAACAAAGGCAGCCTGACCGCCGCCAAGGAAAAGCGTAACAAGACCTACCACGAGTTCCTGCCAAGCTTTAGCGCGCGCTACCAGATCAACGAAGAGAACCAGGCGTTCTACAACTTGACCCGCAACATGCGCACCCCGCCGAACTATGTGCTCTACAACAAAGGCGACTCCATCAGCTTGAAACCCGAACTGAGCTGGAACCAGGAACTGGGCTGGCGCTTCGCCACTGAAGACGTCGCCCTTAGCGCGACCCTGTTTTACCTGCAGTTCAAAGACCGTCAGGTCTCCAGCTACAACGTTACCGAAGGCGACTTCGAGATGCTTAACGTCGGTAAGGTGATCAACAAAGGCGTGGAACTGGAGCTGAGCGGTCTGCTGCCGCACGACTTCAACTACTACGCCTCGTACACCTACACCGAAGCTGAACAGCAGGACACGCTGCTGTACCGCGGCGTCGATCTGCCAACTGAAGGCAAGACCGTTGCCGGTGTACCAAAGAACATGTTCAACGCCAGCCTGGGTTGGGATAACGGCCGTTATTACTCGAACATCGTCGGCAAATATGTCGGCAAGCAATACGGCGACATGACCAACGACGAGAGCATTTCCGACTACGCCATCGCTGACCTGAACCTGGGTGTGCACCTGCCGGTGAACAAGAACCTGATGAAGGCCGCCACCATCCGCCTGTCGGTCACCAACCTGTTCGACAAGGACTACCTGAGCGGCGTGAAATCGACCCAGTTCTCCGCTTTCGACTACGACCCAAGAAGCACCAACTCCACGAAGTCTGACCCGTTCTACACCATCGGCGAAGAGCGCGCGGTTTCGGTTTCCTTCGAAGGTTCGTTCTAACGCGCCACCCACGCTGGGGGCGCTGCGGCGCCCCGGCATTTTTGTCTGAGGTACCTACACATGAACATGGATCTACTCCACGACATCACCTTCTACATCATGTACGGCGCGGCTGCCCTGGCCGCGTTTGTGGTGGTGGAACGCTGCATTTTCTTTGCGTACAACCTGAGCAAGGCGCGCAAGCTGGAACTGGCCCTGCACAAAAAAGTACGCAGCTTTGACGAGTTGCCCGAAGAGCTGCGCAAGCGCGACAGCCTGCCGTTGCAACTGGTGCGTGAGCTGTACGAAGGCCGTGTTGGCCTGCATTCGCACAACGAGCTGGAAGACCTCGGTCAGGCGATTTACATCTCCATGCGCGGCAAGCTCAACCACAGTTTGTGGATTCTTGAGGCCGTGGTGGCCGGTGCCCCATTGCTTGGTTTGCTCGGCACCATCCTCGGCATTATCGACACCTTTAAAGCCCTCGCCGAAGCCGGCGTATCCGATCCGGGTGAAGTGTCCCGTGGCATCGGTACGGCGCTGTACGCCACCGCCTTGGGTATCTCCATCGCCCTGGTGGGTCTGGTATTTAACAGCCACCTGCAAGACCGTCTGGAACTGATCAACGACCACCTGAAAATGCTTCTGCTGCGCGCCGGCATGGGCACTGCATATGTCGCCAAACCCGTTGCTGCTCCGGCCGCCAACCTGCAGCACGCCTAAGCGTTTGGGGAAAGTCATGTCGTACCCGAGTTCCGCGCTACGCCCCGTATCAGTGCTGCTGGCGGCCTTGTTGCTGGCCAGCGGCTGCCAGAAAGCCACGGCGCCGGTTGAGGTCAATGTGGCGGCCATCAACGACTTTCACGGCAACCTGCTGAGCAATCCGTTTAAGTACAAGGACGCCGCCGTTGAAGGTGGCGAGGTCAAACTGAAAGCCGGCGGCATCGCCGCGCTGAGTGGTTTGCTCGCCGAGTTGCGCGCCAAGGATTCCCAGCTGTTGCTGGTGGGGGCGGGCGATATGCTCGGTGGCAGCCCACCGATTTCCTCGATGTGGGCCGATGAGCCCAGCGTCGATGCGCTCGACCTGTTGGGCCTGAAGTTTTCCGTGGTCGGCAACCACGAACTGGACCAAGGCATCACCGAGCTGCGGCGGCAAATCAAGGGCGGTTGTGAGTCAACTCGGGCCGACAAAGCCTGCCAGTTCGACAACGATTACAAGGGCGCGGACTTCCCCTATATCTCCGCCAACCTGATGGAGCAGGCAACCGGCAAGCCGGCGTTCGACGCCTACCGCATCGAACAGGCGCACGGGGCGAAAATCGCCTTTGTCGGCGCCACCTTGAAAGACGTCGGCGCCTACGTCAGCGCCAAGAGCATGGACGGTCTGTACACGGTTGATGAGGCCGATGCGATCAACGCCTTGCTGCCGGAATTGAACAGGCAAAAGGTCGACGCCGTGGTGGTGGTTATTCACCAAGGCGGGGAAACCCCGGAGCGTTTTGACACTCAGGATTGCAGCCAACTGGGTGGCGATGTGGTGGATGTGGTCAAGCGCCTCGACCCGCAAATCAAAGTGGTGATCAGCGCCCACACCCACCAGGGTTACCTGTGCCGCCTGGGCGACAAACTGGTCACTCAAGGCGCCTCGTTTGGCCGCCTGCTTACCCAACTGACGCTGACCATCGACACCGATAAACACCAGTTACTCGGCGTCAAAGCGCAGAACCTGGTGGTGGATGCGCAGCGCTTTACCGCCAGCAAAGAAATTGCCGCGTTGCAGGCCCAAGTGGAGGCGCGCAGCAAGGATCAACTCAGCGCGCCGCTAGCTCGCCTGGCTGCCCGCGAAGTGAAGCGTGACACCAACGCCGCTGGCGAATCGGCCATGGGCGATTTGATTGCCGATTCGCAACTGGCCGCCACCCGTGCCCTTGGCGCGCAAGTGGCGCTGATGAACCTTGGTGGCATGCGCATGGATATCGCCTTGGAGGAGGGCCAGGACAAGGTCAACTACGGCCAGGTCGCCAGCGTGCAGCCGTTCAATAACACGCTGAACATCATGACCCTCACCGGCGCGCAACTGCGTGAGTTGCTTGAGCAGCAATGGCAGAGCGGCAGCATGGGTTTTTACCCGCTGCAACCGTCGGCCTCGCTGACCTATCGCTGGGATGGCGCGCAGCCCCAGGGCCAACGCGTGGTGGCCGACAGCTTGATGGTCGATGGCCAGTTGGTGCAGGCCGAGCAAACCTACCGCGTCACGGTGAACTCGTTTCTCGCCGATGGCGGTGACAACTTCACCGTGCTGAAACAGGCGAGCGCACGGATGGACACCGGCCTTAATGATCTCGAAGCGCTGATCGGCTACCTGCAAGGCCGCGATCAGGCCGGGCAACCGGCCGGCTTGGCCCACGCCGAACAACGCATTCAGAAAGTCGAAGAAAGTCTGGCCGGGAGCGACCAATGAGCCGTAGCAACGAACTGCAAGCGCTCTTTGAGCAGCTGTTGCCCGAGGCCATCGCCGCCTCGGAAAAAGCCTGGTGCCCGCACTCGGACTTTCCCGTTGGCGCCGCCCTGCTCACCGCCGATGGCGCGGTGATTCAGGGCTGCAACGTGGAGAACGTGTCGTACGGGCTGACTAACTGCGCTGAGCGCACCGCGCTGTTTAGCGCGATCTGCCAAGGAGAGAAGCCGCAGAGCTTCCAGGCAATGCTGGTGTACGCGCCCAAGGTGGCGTTGATCTCACCGTGTGGCGCATGCCGCCAGGTGATGGTTGAGCTGCTTGGCAAAGGTTGTCCGGTGTTTTGCGTGGGGCATGACGCATCGGCGGCGCGTGACTGGACGGTGGACCAACTGCTACCGGGCGCATTCGACGCCTTTTGAGCAGCATAAAAAATTAAAAAAACTGCCGCCTGTTTTCTTATTTGTGGGGAGTCACCGGAACATGAGCCTTATCGGCATAGTTGTGCTGTTTCTGATCGCTTATGCGCTGTCTTCAGCGCGCCGTTCGATCAAGTGGCGCACGATAATCGGCGCGTTCGCTTTTCAGGTTTTCTTTGCCGCCTTCGCGCTTTATGTGCCCTGGGGGCAGAGCGTGATGGCTACCGTTTCTGACGCGGTGTCCAACCTCGAAGTGTATGGCAACCAAGGCATCAGCTTTTTGTTTGGCGGCCTTAACGACAGCGCGCTGATGGCGCAGCTGTTCGGCAACCACAGCTTTATTTTCGCCCTCAAAGTGCTGCCGCTGATTGTGTTCTTCAGTGGCCTGATGGCCGTCCTGTATCACATTGGTGTGATGGGCGTGATCATCCGCGTATTCGGCGGCAGCCTGGGCCGTGTGCTGGGGACCAGCCGCACGGAAACCATGTCGGCGGTGGCCAATATTTTTGTCGGCACCACTGAAGCGCCGTTGGTGATCCGCCCGTTTCTGGCGCGCATGACCGAGTCTGAATTGTTCTCGGTGATTGTCTGCGGTCTGGCCTCGGTGGCCGGTTCGGTACTGATCGGCTACGCCTCGCTGGGCATCGACATGCGCTACCTGATTGCCGCGAGTTTTATGTCGGCGCCGGGCGGTTTGCTGATGGCCAAACTGATGATTCCGGAAACCGAAAAGCCCCATGACGATCCGGCCGAACACACCGAGTTTGAAGACGAAGACAAACCCTCCAACATCATCGACGCCGCCGCCATCGGCACCGCCAACGGCCTGCAATTGGCCCTGAACGTGGGCGCCATGCTGCTGGTGTTTATCGCCTTGATCGCCCTGGTAAACGGCATTCTCGGCTGGTGCGGCGGGCTGGTGGGTTTGCCCGAGTTGAGCCTGCAGATGATGCTCGGCTATCTGTTTGCACCACTGGCCTTTGTGCTCGGCGTGCCGTGGCATGAAGCGGTGGTGGCCGGCAGCCTGATTGGCGAGAAGCTGGTGCTCAACGAATTTGTTGCCTATGTCGATATGGCGCCGCTGATTGACCCGGTGCAGGCCGCCGCGCGCGGTGTGGCAGTACTGTCGCAGCAAACCCAGGTGATCATCACCTTTGCCCTGTGCGGGTTTGCCAACCTGTCGTCGATTGGCATCGTGCTCGGCGGTATGGGCGTGATGGCGCCGAACCGGCGTAAAGACTTGGCCCGCCTGGGTTTTAAAGCTGTGATCGCCGGCACCCTGGCTAACCTGATGAGTGCGGCAATTGCCGGCTTCTTCATCTCGATTTGAAACGACCCTAGCTCATTAGTGTGAATAAGAAATGACCGACAACGACGAAACCCTCGCACGCAAAGTGATCGCGCTGCTGGACCTGACTTCGCTTAACGACGATGACGACAGCGCACGTATTGTTGAGCTCTGCCACAAAGCCATGACCCCGGTGGGCCCCGTTGCAGCGGTGTGCGTGTTCCCACGTTTTGTTGCCCTGGCGCGCCACACCCTCGACGGCCTCGGTGGCCACGCGGTGCAAGTGGCCACCGTAACCAACTTTCCCTCCGGCGCCGAGCCGCTGGACAACGTGCTGGCGCAAACCCGCCAGGCCCTCGACGATGGCGCCAACGAAATCGACGTGGTTTACCCGTACCGCGCCTTGCTGGCCGGTGATGCCGCCAGCGGCGTTGAGCTGGTTAAAGCGTGCAAAGCCCTGTGCACCGGCCGCGCGCTGCTGAAAGTGATTCTGGAAACCGGTGAATTGGTCGACCCATTGCTGATTCGCCGCGCCAGCCAGGATGCGATTGCCGCTGGTGCCGACTTCATCAAAACCAGCACCGGCAAAGTCAAGGTCAACGCCACCGCCGAGGCCGCCGAACTGATGCTTAGCTGTATCGCCGTCGGCGGCGCGACGGTCGGCTTTAAGCCGGCTGGTGGGATGAAAACCTTGCCCGAAGCGCTGGTGTATATGTGGCTGGGCGAACGTATCAATGGCAGTGACTGGGTCAGCCCACGGCACCTGCGTTTTGGTGCATCAAGCCTGCTGAACGATTTGCTGCGCCGGGTGGGCGCAGAACCGGCTGCAACCATGGAAGGGGGCTACTAATGGGCTGGTTACCGCAAGAAGTCATTCGCCGAAAACGTGATGGCAAGGTATTGAGCGAGGCGGATATCCAGCGCTTTGTCGCGGGCATTACCGACTTCAGCATCAGCGAAGGTCAGGCGGCCGCATTTGCCATGGCCGTGCTGCTTAAAGGCATGACCATTGAAGAGCGCATCGCCTTGGCCGCGGCCATGCGCGACTCCGGGCAAGTGCTGAGCTGGAACCTGCCGGGGCCGGTGGTGGATAAACACTCCACCGGCGGTATTGGCGACTTGGTCAGCCTGCCGCTGGCGCCGTTGCTGGCCGCCTGTGGTTGCTATGTGCCGATGATCTCCGGACGCGGCCTGGGCCATACCGGCGGCACCCTGGACAAACTCGACAGCATTCCCGGCTACGACAGCCAGCCAAGCATGGCGCGTCTGCGCGAGGTGGTGGCCACGGTGGGCTGCGCCATTATCGGCCAGACCAACGACCTGGCCCCGGCCGACAAACGCCTGTACGCCATCCGCGATGTCACCGGCACGGTGGAATCGATTGACCTGATC
>NZ_JBBNAH010000170.1:0-1784 GCF_037994325.1 Pseudomonas sp. | reverse complement strand
GCACCGCCATGGCACGGCTGTTCGCCTGACCATTCTGGATTCCCGCCTGACGGCGATGCCTGCCCAAGCTCCGTCGTCCCCGCGCAGGCGGGGATCCAGAGGTTGCTCAGCGGCACATTGCTGCTTTGCCGCCTCGCAATCTAAGCGGTGGTTTGTTCGCTCTTGCCCAGACGCTACACTGCGGCGACGGGCCTCGGGCCAAGTTTTCCAGTGAGGGTGATGTGTTCAAGGATCTCAGCATCAAGGGCCGCGTGCTGCTGCTTACTCTGCTTCCCACCAGTCTGTTGGCGTTGGTGCTGGGCGGTTACTTCACTTGGATGCAGCTCTCGGACTTGCAAACGCAGTTGCTTCAACGCGGGCAGATGACCATTGAACAACTCGCCCCAATCGCTGCGCCGGCCCTGGCACGCGGCGACTCGGCGCTGCTGGAGCGCATTGCCAACGAAGCGCTGGAGCAACCGGATGTACGCGCCGTGCACTTCCTCGCCACCGATCATTCGCGCTTGGCCAATGCCGGCCCGAGCATGCTTAACCCGATGCCCGATGGCGACAACCGCCTGCTGCTGTTGCGCAGCGGCAACGACGCCACACGTTTTCTGCTGCCGGTGTTTGGCCGGCACCGCAGCTTCTCCGGCGACCCGGTCGCCGATGACCCCGAGCGCCTGCTGGGCTGGGTCGAGCTGGAAATGTCGCACCACGGCACCTTGCTACGCGGCTACCGCAGCCTGTTTGCCAGCTTGCTGCTGATTATTACCGGGCTGGGCGTAACCGCGTTGCTGGCAGTACAGATGAGCCGCACCATCAACGACCCGCTGCGGCGGATCAAGCAAGGTGTGGCGCTATTAAAGGAGGGCCGCCTGGAAACCCGCCTGCCGCCGCTGGGCAGCCATG
Source organism: Pseudomonas sp. (assembly GCF_037994325.1). Classification (GTDB taxonomy): domain Bacteria; phylum Pseudomonadota; class Gammaproteobacteria; order Pseudomonadales; family Pseudomonadaceae; genus Aquipseudomonas. Next base: position 893 of record NZ_JBBNAH010000170.1, on the reverse strand, counting down.
AGATGGACGAGTTGGCCTCGGGCATCAACCGCATGGCCGAAACCCTGCAAAATGCCCAGGAAGAATTGCAGCACAGCATCGACCAAGCCACCGAAGACGTGCGTCAGAACCTGGAAACTATTGAAATCCAGAACATCGAGCTGGACTTCGCCCGTAAGGAAGCGCTGGAAGCCAGCCGTATCAAGTCCGAGTTTCTGGCCAATATGAGCCATGAAATCCGCACCCCGCTAAATGGCATTCTCGGTTTTACCAACCTGCTGCAAAAAAGCGAGCTGACTCCGCGCCAGCAGGACTACCTGGGCACCATCGAAAAATCCGCCGACAGCCTGTTGGGCATCATCAATGAAATTCTCGACTTCTCGAAGATCGAGGCCGGCAAGTTGGTGTTGGAAAATATCCCCTTCAACCTGCGCGATGTGCTGCAAGATGCCCTCACCATCCTCGCCCCCACCGCCCACGCCAAGCAGCTGGAACTGGTCAGCCTGGTGTACCGCGACACGCCGCTGGCGCTGATCGGCGACCCGCAACGCCTCAAGCAAGTGCTGACCAACCTGGTGAGCAACGCCATCAAGTTCACCCGTGAGGGCACGATCGCCATTCGTGCCATGGTTGAGGAAGACAACGGCGAACAGGCGCAACTGCGCATCAGCGTGCAGGACACCGGTATCGGTCTTTCCGATGAAGACCTGCGGGCGTTGTTCCAAGCCTTTACCCAGGCCGACAACTCGCTGTCCCGGCAGGCCGGCGGCACAGGATTGGGCTTGGTGATTTCCAAACGCCTGATCGAACAGATGGGCGGCGAAATCGGCGTCGACAGCACACCGGGCGAAGGCTCGGAATTCTGGATCAGCCTGAACCTGCCCAAGACCCGCGACGACGCCGAAGACCTGCCT